>JABUVA010000039.1:13510-18113 GCA_021442885.1 Methanobrevibacter sp.
TCATCAGATTTTAAATAATTACCAATCCCCATAATAATTAATTTAGAATAATTAGAGAGAAATTCTTTTAAATTTATTTCTAATGAAATTTTAAACACCTACTCATAATTAACTTGAATTGTTTGAATTCCTTCCCCCATATGATATTTTATTCTTACATTAATTAAATCATTGCATTTAACATATTTTTTATTAATCGGAATTAATAGTGGGGGGTTTAACATTGGAGTGGGACCACAAATAATATCATCAGAGAGCTTTGTATATGTTGTTATTTTAATTCCATTTACTTCTGAGTCCTTTTGAATTCCAAATGTTATAACCTTATTAAAATATGGATTTAAATCATCTAAAAAATCAATATTATTATAAAAAACTTCCTCAGATATTGTTTCATATTTTGTATTTGAATCTACATCATCATAGTGAATATTTCTTCTAGGCATTTTAACAAGCTCTGCTGAGTTTATAATAGCCTGTGGAATGATTACTCCATTATCTTTAAGGTAGTTTTTAGCATTGATTAATGCAGGCACTTGTTCTTCATCAATAAGAGCAGTATCTAACATTTCACAAACTATTAAATCTGCTTTAAAAGGATATTCATAGTCAATGGCATCTGCATTAATAATTTCAATATTTTTAAATTCTTTTAGGTTTTCTTTTGCATAATTGGCTACTTTAGCATCAATCTCAATAGCTAAAATCTTTTTAAAATAAGGTTGGCTAAAAAAAGAAAGAATACCACTACCACATCCAATATCAAATTCTGTTAAATTAGAATTAGTATTAGTGGTAGCAAATTGTTTAATTGCTTCTAAAAATATAGCTAATCTTTCTTTATCTTTTAAAAGGTTATGATGATAGGGTGTAGTTTTAAATTTCATTTTTAAAAATGACTATGAGTATGAGAATGTGGTTCTTCAAACTCTTCCCCATTAGCAGTACTGGTGAGTTTTACATGTTCCACTCCTTTAAGTCTCATCATTCTTTCAGTTAGTTCTCTAATTTCATTAATGTCTCCATTTACAACAATAATTTCCATACAGTATTTGTTTGTCATATGAATATGCATACTTGTAGTGATTTCATTTGTATAATTATGTTGTATGTTAGCTAACTCTTCCATTACGCCTTTGTAGTGATGATCATAAATAATAGTTATAATACCTATTCTTTCCCCTTCCATCTCATTCATCCATTGATATCTTACAATATAATCTTGTAATGCATCTCTTATCCCTTTGGAACGGGATTGGTATCCTCTATCTTTTAAAACTTCATCAAAATCTGCTAGCAATTTTTTAGGTAAAGACATACTTATTCTCATCATAAGAAAAACCTTTTTAATTATATTAATTTTATATTATAATAATTGTATTTTGGAAATATATAAAACTTATGAAAAAATATAAAATTGTTAATACTTTATAAAATATTGGAAAGGAAAATATGACATTTATAGAAATAAATAATATAAAATTAAATTTTAAGATAGAAGGAGAAGGTTTTCCAATTTTACTAATACATGGATTTTCTGATGACTTAATGTATTGGAATTCTATGGCCAATATGCTAAAAAATTATTTTACTGTTATAAGATTTGATTTAAGAGGTCATGGAAAAACAGAAATTGGAAGTGAACCTATTAATATTGATTTGTATGCAAGAGATGCTGTTGAACTTTTAAAAAGATTACATATTAAAAAATGCCATATAATTGGATTTTCAGCTGGTGGAAGTGTTGGGCTTAATATTGCAATGAAAAATCCTAAACTTGTAAAATCCTTAGTTTTAATCTCTACTTATGCATCAACAAACGATTATATTAAATCAAAATATAAAGAATTAAATAAAGCATTAAAACAGTCTTATGGAGCATATTATGATATAATGATACCTTACGTACTTCCTCAAGATATAATTAATGAGAATGCTGATATACTAAATCAAATAAAAGAATTTAAAATAGAAACTGAGAGTACAGAGAATTTAAGAAGAATTCTTCATGGCCTTAAGGAATATGACGAATTAAGTAATGTGAATAAAATAAATTGTAAAACTTTAATAATAGCTTCAAAAGAAGATGAATTAGTTCCTTATGAAAATTCAGTAGCTATGAGTGAAAGAATAAATAAAAGCGAATTAGTTTTATTGGATTATGTAAAACATAATGTTTTTATTGAGAATAGAATCAAAGAAATAATGGATATTATACTAAAGTTTTTAAGAAACTAACATATAATATTCACCATCATCTTTTTTTATTGGCTTTAAAATCCCTTTATTTTGTAATGATAAAATTATATGGAACATACTAAAGTTACTTAATTTTAAATTACCATACAATAAGTTTCCTTCAAGTATGTATTTAGAAATCATATTATTCTCATCTACAATATCTTTAATAATATTATAAGATTCTTGCTCTTTAATACTTAATTCTAGTTCTTCAAGATCTTTTTTAGATTTAACTGTGTTAATTTCTTTTTCAATATCTAATAAATTAACCTTATTGTCTTTAAAATCAATTAATTCTTTTTCATCTAATGATTTAAGTATTTCCACAAGGTTATATTCATAAAACCCTGTGTCTTCTTTTAAAACATCTAAAGGAATTCCTTCTGAATATTCTAAAGTAAAAATTTTAATTTGATTTAAAACAATTTCTTCATTTTTTGTGATAGTAATCATAAAAATTATTTTAAAATTTATTATTTTTAAAATTTTTGAAAAAAAAAATTTTATATATAAAATAGCTATTATAATAGTAAATATGAAAGATGAATCTATTTTCAAAGATTTAGATATTATAAATGAAAAACCTGAAATCTCTAAAAAGGAATTATTACATATTTTAAAAAAGTATGGGAGAACTATTACACCACATGATTTAATGATAGCTACAAACATACTTCGTGAAGATGGAAAGTATGTTCAAAAAAGTTATCGTGAAAAATTCTTAGAGACATATGTAAAATACTTCATCTTAAGGATAAAAGAAATACTTGATACTGATGATAATATAGGTGGCCTCATAAATAAAGAACGTTTTGATGATAGTTTAGAAAATTTAGAACATCAATTCTATAAAGAAAGAGAAGATGATAAAAGAGATTCTAAATTCCCCCTTATTTATACATTAGCATCACTTTATTCAACCTTTATTAATGAAGAGCCTATACATCCTGAAGGTAGTGAATTTCCAGGGAAATTAAAAGTTTATAAAGAAAATGGAACATTTTACTGTCCTGTTAAAGATGCTCAAAGTGAAAATCCAAATGCAGTTTGTAATTTTTGCTTAGCAGAACAGACTCCAGGAGTTTAATAAAGTGTTTTCATCTATTTAGAACTTCATTAATAAAATATTCATGAATTTTTGTATTTTCAGTTAATTCAGGGTGAAATGACATAGCTATATTATGTCCTTGTTGTATAGCTATTATTTCAGAGTCAAATTCTGATAATATAGTTATATCTTCTTTAGTTTTATCATAATCTTTAAGTAATGGTGCTCTTATAAAAACACCTGGAAAATCCTCATTAAATATAGAGATTGTACTTTCAAAAGAATCTTTTTGTCTACCATATGAGTTTCTTCCAACAGTAATGTCCATAATATTAAGTAATGGTTGGTCAAAATCTGTTTTTTTACCAAGTAAAATCATTCCAGCACAAGTTCCAAAAACTGGTATGTTATTTTCTTTAATTACTTGATCAATTCCTCTTCTATCTATTATTTTACCAATTACAGTACTTTCCCCACCAGATATTATAATTCCATCACAATCAGCTACTTCATCAGCATATCTTACAGGTTCAACATCAACATCAACACCCATATTTTCAATAGCTTTTTTTGTAATGTCATAATGTTCACTAACAGCACCTTGTAAATTTAAGATTCCAATTTTAACCATAATTATCACAGTAATATTTTAAATAATAAAATCAAAGAGTTTTTCCTAACCTATAATTTAGATTATTTTATAATATATATTTTACTTATAGAGTTAGACCATTATAGAATAATTATAAAAATCTCAAGGAAAAAAACAGGAAATTAAATATTTTTTAAAAAAAATAGAAAGAATAGGAGAGATTATTCTCCTTTTTTAATATTAGAAATAGCGTTTTTTGCACCAGAAGATACAAAAGCACTTTCATCTTCAAGTAAAGCTTCTAATGGTTCGATAGCTTTTTCATTGTTTAAACTACCTAAAGCCCAAGCAGCTGCCCCTCTAACTCTCCAATCTTCATCTTCTAATATACCAATTAAAGGATCTACAGCATCATCACCAAGACGACTTAAAGCAGTTGAAGCTTCTCTTCTAACTAATTTATTATTATCTCTTAAAGTCACTATTAAAGCATCAATAGCTTTAGGATTTCCCATAAGTCCTAAAAGTTTAGCAGCATTTATTTTAATATTCTTTTTACGGCTAGATAATGCAGAAATCAATGGATCAATAGCTTCATCTGCTTGCATTTCAAGCATTCCCATTGATTGTTCGATAATAAATTCATCATCACTATTTAAACTTTCAATTAACTCATCAATACTTTTATTCATGGAAATGTTCCTCCTATAATATATTAATAT
>JABUVA010000039.1:18150-23455 GCA_021442885.1 Methanobrevibacter sp.
ATATTTTGATTATATACGAACAAATTAATTTTTAGTTTTTCTATAATAAATAATTGAAGTAACAACAAACAATATACCCAAGACTATAGAAAACATAGCTAGTGTCGTAAAATCACTAGACCCATAATGATAATTTTTATCAAGGAGTTTCATATACATACACATAAACTGTTCTGAATAAAAAAATAAATATAAACTAGTGATAATATTTAAAATACCTCCAATTAGAAATGGTATAAAACTCCTATTATCCCTATTATAAATAAGATATATTCCAACAATCCCAAGAATTATAGAAATAAACAATGCAATGCTAGAGTATAGGAAACTATTAATAATATTTTGTAAAGTAGGCACCATTTTATCTTGAACAGATGGTGAAAAAATACCTTCAGAAGACTTTTTAGAAAATTCCCTATAAGTCCTCAAAGCAGCTTTATAAAAGTCAGCAGCAAATAAACCAAATATTAAAGAAAACATAGGTAGGAACAATAGATATTAATCCAAAGATCATTTCAAAAATATTATGAGAATTATCTTTTTTATTTTCTTTAAAATTAAAACCACAAAATTCACAATAAACTGAGTCTTCCTTTAAAGGAGCACCACAATTTGAACAATATAATGGTTTGGGGGAAATATTATTAGAATCTAATTTCTCTCCACAAAAAGGCAAAATTCATCATCTTCTAAAATTTCACCATTACATTTTGGACATAACATATTAAATAATATAATCCAACACATATTTATCATTTATTTAAAATTAGATAAATATTAATTTATATAAGTAAAATATTAATATTTATATTAAAATTCTTGTGATAACATGTATAACTTAACAATAATCCCTGGAGATGGAATAGGAGTAGAAGTAACAGAAGCTGGAGAATATCTTCTAGATAAATTAGATTTAAATTTCTCATTAACCCATGCAAGAGCAGGGTATGATTGTTATAACGATACAGGTAAAACACTGCCTGAAGAAACTATAAAAAAAGCTAAAAAAAGTGATGCAATATTATTTGGAGCAAGTACAAGTACCCCAGGTCAACCTAGCCCCATTATAAGATTAAGAAAAGAACTAAATACATATGGAAATATAAGACCTATAAAGTCATATAAAGGAGTTAAATCATTATATGACAATATCGACATTATAATAGTTCGTGAAAACACAGAAGGACTTTATTCACAAAATGAGTATATGAGAGGGGATGAAATAATAGCTGAAAGAGTAATCACAAGAAAAGCTAGTGAAAAAATTTCTGAAATGGCATTTGAAACTTGCAAATTATTTAAAAAAAATAAAGTAACTTGTGTTCATAAAAACAACGTTCTTAAATTGACAGATGGTGTTTTTAAAGAAAGTTTCTATAAAATTGGTGAAAAATATCCTAATATTGAGAAAAATGATTATTATGTTGATGCTGCTGCAATGTATATGATAACACAACCACAAGAATATGAAGTAATAGTTGCAACAAACCTATTTGGAGATATACTATCCGATGAAGGTGCAGGGCTTGTAGGTGGACTTGGTCTAGCACCATCAGGAAATATTGGAGCAGAACATGGGTTATTTGAACCAGTACATGGTTCAGCACCAGATATTGCAGGTAAAAATATAGCTAACCCCTGTGCTATGATTCTATCAATATCCTTAATGTTAAATTATTTAAAAGAATATAAAATAGCAGAAAATGTTGATAAAGCAGTACAAAAAGTTTTAGAAAAAGGAAAAGTAAAAACACCAGATTTAGGTGGAAATGCATCCACTATGGAAATGACAAAAGAGATTATAAAGGAGTTATGAAAATGCTTAATATTACAACCTTTCTTGATGCAAATTCCTATAGATTAGATAAAGATGTCTTATACTCTCCTAAAAACAATGAAAAATATAATTCCTTAGAAATTTTAAAAACAATTTCAGGAATAGCTAAAGAATTAAAAGAAAGAGGAATAGAAAAAGGAGATCGAGTATTGATTTATTTAAATAACTCTCCAGAATACTTATTTTCATTATTTGCAATTTGGAGAATAGGAGCTATAGCTATTCCAACAAATAGAATCTACACAACTAACGAACTTTCATACCTTGTAGAAGATAGTGATTCAAAGTTAATAATAACCGATGAAAAAGCAAAAGACATACTAGATATTGAAAAATTGATAATAAATGATTTAAATAAATATAAAGATTCAAACATTATCCCTCCTGCAAATACAAAATGGGATGATTTATGTCAACTCCAATATACATCAGGAACAACAGGAAAACCTAAAGGATCAATGCTAACACATGGTAATTATTACACAGCCATTCATAATGAATGTGATGTTTTAGGACTTAAACAAACAGACATATTTCTTGGAATCTATCCAATGGCACATGTAGGCCTTTCATGGGCAATATCTGCACTTAGAAGCGGTTCATTATATATAATGATGGAACAATATAATCTTGAAGATTATTTAAAATTATGTAAAGATGAAAAAGTAACTGTACTAACTGGAATGCCTCCTGTTATACATTCCTTAACCGACATTGATGCCAGACTTGATTTACAAACAGTACGTGAAATAATAAGTGGAGGAGGACCTCTTCATAAAAAAATATGGAAAAAATTCTACCAAACATACCATATTCCAATAATAAATGCCTACGGACTATCAGAAACAATAGTAATCGGAACTGGAACTGTGATTAGGCCTGAAGATTATATAACAGCAGATAGATATGAAAGTGTAGGGCATCCCGTTTGTTTTTCTGAAATTAAAATTGTAGATGAACTTGATAGTGAAAAAGAAATGAAAAAATATGAAACTGGAGAAATCGCATTAAGAGGACCTGCAATAGCTAAAGGATATTGGAAAAATGAAAAATCAACTAAAGAGTCATTTCTTGAAGATGGATGGTTCTTAACAGGAGATATTGGATATCTTGATGATGATAATAGATTATTTATTACTGATCGTAAAAAAGACATGATTGTAATGAGTGGCTGGAAAATCTACCCAACAGAAGTAGAAGAAGAATTAATCAAATATCCAAAAGTTGATGAAATAGCTATTTTCAGTATTGGGGACTGTCATAAAGGAGAAATACCTGTAGCTGCTGTTGTCTGGAAAGATGAAGAAGATAAAGAAGGATTAATAGAGTTTGCACGTGAAAACCTATCAAGATATAAAATACCACGAAAAATATTTACAATAGATGAACTTCCACGTGTTAATGGATGGAAACTATTAAGAAGAAAACTTAAAGAAAAATATCAAGAATAGTTATTATAATTTAATTCAAGATAGTTTAACCATATATAATTTTAAAAAACTAATTTATAATATATAAATTAAATAATTCCATCATACAATATAGCTATGAAAAAAATATTATTAATAGGGAATTTTAGTTTAAAAAAAACCCTATTTATAAATCATAGTCCCAATTCCCTCTTTAGTAAATATTTCAAGTAAAAGAGAATGTCTTATACGTCCATCAATTATATGGCATGATTTTACACCATTTTCAATAGCTCTAACACATGTCTCTATTTTTGGAATCATACCACCAGTAATAATTCCTTTTGCTATTAAATCAGGAACTTCATCAACTTTTATCCTTTGAATTAAACTATCTGGATCATCAGGATCTCTTAAAAGACCTGGAACATCTGTTAAAATAATTAGTTTTTCAGCATCAACAGCACTTGCAATTTCACCAGCTGCAGTATCTGCATTAAGATTAAGACTAGTACCATTTTCAGCAATACCTACTGGAGATATAACAGGAATATAATCATTACTAGTAAACATTTCAAGTAAACTAGTATTTACACAGTCTACTTCACCAACAAGACCTAAATCTACTTCTTCTTCATTACCTGCATCATCAGTTATTTTATGAGCTGCTTTTTTACTTGCAAAGATTAATCTACTATCTTTACCTGAAACCCCAATTCCTTTTCCATCATGGAAACAAATTTGAGAAACAATATTGGTGCTTATTTTACCAACTAAAACCATTTTAATAATTTCCATTGTTTCTTCATCAGTTACTCTTAAACCTTTAATAAATTTAGGTTCTTTACCTAATTTATCCATTGCTCTGGAGATTTCCGGACCTCCACCGTGAACTACAATAGGTTCCATACCTACATATTTCAAAAGTACAGTATCACGGGCAGTGGAAGCCATAGCATCATCATCAACCATTGCATGGCCACCATATTTAATTAAAATCTTTTTATCATGAAACTTTTTAATGTAAGGTAAAGCTTCTACTAAAATATTAACATCTTTCATTTAATCACTAGAAATAATTTGTTAGTATTAACATTATTATATTACTAGTTTAAATAATCTTTGAATTTTTAACACTACCTCGACTTATTGTTTAGTTATTATAAATAGAAGAATTTATATAAAATTAATTATGAATTTAAAAAATGAATTATTAACTAATATTGACGAAATACACACTACAGAATTAGGTGTTAAAAGAATTAAAAATAATTTAGGTCTTGATGACGATAATGTTGTGGAATATTGTAATGAAATTTTAAAAAATGAAAAATCAACAGTTGAAAAGAAAGGTAAAAATTATTATGTTTATTATAACAATATTATTCTTACCATAAACTCTTCAAGTTTTACAATTATTACTGCACACAGAACCTAATTGTTCTGATATCATTAGAATATGTTCTTCTATTTTTAACGTATTTGGCAATTAATATTATGTTAAATGCGATTGTTAACTAAAATAACTAGAAGATTTCCACATAGTTAACCATTCCAATAATAAATCCATATGTTTCTACAAATCCAAATTATTAATAAGATATGTCTAATGATTAAATTTAAATTGAAAAATAACATATACTATATTAGAAGGAGAAAATAAATGGCTAATAAAAATATTGAATTAATGAGAGGAAAGCCTGAAACTGCTGTTAAAAAATTAGCTATTCCAATTATGATTTCAATGCTTTTAACTGCTTCTTATAATATTGTTGATGGAATCTGGATAGCTGGTCTTGGTGAAGTTTCAATAGCTGCAGTAGGATTTGTAACACCAATTTTTTTGATTTTAAATGGAGTTAGTGTTGGACTTGGAAATGGGGCTACTAGTAGTGTTAGTAGATTTATTGGAGCTGGTGATAAACGTAATGTTAATTTATCGGCGATGCATGCTTTATTAATCTTTTTAGTTGCATCAATTATTTTAACTGCAGTTATACTTTTAGTACAGGGACCTGTTTTACAATTATATGGTGCTGAAGGAGAAACTTTAAAACAA
>JABUVA010000039.1:23482-27895 GCA_021442885.1 Methanobrevibacter sp.
GGTGGTTTAATCGCTTATATGTTTGCAAATGGTGCTACTGGTATTTTACGTGGAGAAGGAGATATGAAAAGAGCTATGTATGCTGTTATAGTATCTGTAGTACTTAATACAATTTTAGATCCTATTTTCATATATGTTTTAAATTTAAAAGTTGGAGGTGCTGCTTTATCCACTGTTATTAGTTCATCACTATCTGCTATTGTGATTCTTTACTGGATTTTAATAAAAAAAGACACCTATGTGGATGTTAACTTTAAAAAGTTTAAATATAATGGTAAAATTGTTAAAGATATTCTTAAAGTTGGAATTCCTGCTTCTTTAGATATGGCTATGCTTTCAATAGCTATTGCATTGTATTTATCTTTTATTTCACAAATTGGAGGAGATTATGGTGTTGCAGCTTATACTTCAGGACAAAGATTATATTTAATTGCTGTTATGCCTTTAACAGCTATTGGTGCAGCTGTAACTGCTGTTGTTGGAAGTGCATATGGTTCCTCTAACGGAGATTATATCTCAAGAGCACATAAATTTGGTGCTAAGTTTGCGTTTGCTTTTGGATTAGCGATTATGTTAATTTTTATTATCTTTGCAGAACCTTTGTCTATGCTGTTTGCATACTCTCCCGAGACTGCATATCTTGTTCCAGGAATTGTATTATTTTTAAGAGTGGCTACTTTATGTTTACCATTTACTGGTGCTGGAATAGCTTCAAACTATTTCTACCAAGGTATTGGAAAAGGTATATTAAGTTTATTTTTTACTATTTTAAGAGAGGTTATATTTACTGTTATTTTAACCTATTATTTCGGAATAGCTCTTGGATGGGGATTGCTTGGTATTTGGGTAGGTCTTGCTTTAGGCAGATCACTTGCAAGTATTATTAACTACATTTGTGGTAGATATACAATTAAAATAATTAGAAGACGTATTGGAAATTAAATTTCCATAACTTTTTATTATATTATTTATAAATTATTAATAAACTATGAGAAAAATTATTTTTATTCTATTTTTTAGTCTAATGATGATAACAACAGTGGCAGCTGTTGACTCTTCAAGTTGGAGTAATGTAACTATTGAAAATCATGTATTTAAAATTCCACCTAAATATAATGGTGGAAAATTAAATAATAACTCTTATCAAATTGGAAATTGGAATAATTTTGCAATTCTATGTGTAGATAATTATCTAGCCAATAATTATGGTTTTGAGGTAGATACATATGGTCCTGGAGAAGATTTGAATATTGATGGTCATCCTGCACGTTATTTCCATGGATATAACAAATATGAAAAATGTGAATTAAGTAGAATTTATTTTTCTGTTGGTAAATCAATTTACTGCATTTCTTGGCAATCTAATAATTTAACAGATGATGTTAAAGAAATTATAGCTTCATCTGACCCCTCAGAAATATCCTCTAATAATTTTTATAATACATTAGATAGTGCTTATGAAGATTATATTGCTGAAGAAGAAGAAGATGAAAATGCTTATATTCCATCTTCAACTAGTTCAAATACACATAATCATCATTTTTTTATTAGAATTTAGATATCGATGAAGTGATAAAAATGAAGAAGATTGTTATAATATTATTATTTAGTATAATGATGATAACAGCAGTTTCAGCTATTGATTCTAGTGATTGGAAAACAGTTAAAATTAAAAATCATGAATTTAAAATCCCCCCTAGCTATTCAGATGGAGAATTAGGAGATGGAAAATATACTGTTGATAATTGGCGTAATTTTGAAATTTCATTAGTAGATAGCTCATTACCTACTGTTTATGGGTTTGCAGATTCAGATGATGCAAAAATGGAAGATTTAGATATAAATGGTCATGCTGTGCGATATTTCAATGAATATAACAATGCAGAAAAGGCCAATGTTTCTAAAGTATTCTTCTCATGTGGTGAATCTGTTTTTATGATTAGCTGGAAAAGTGATAATTTTACAGAAGAAGTAAAAGAAATCATATCTGCAGCAGATCCATCTGATTTTACTTACTCTGAGTTTTATGATATTTTAAGAGAAGCAAAAAGTCAGTATAATGCTCAAAAACAAGCAGATGCAAATACACCAGATCTTGTGTATGCACATAATGATAATTCATATAAGAAAAATGATAATTTCATTAAATATTATTTAACTTATAAAAGGATGCAAAGAGGTTATTAAAAGATAATCTCTTACTAATTTTTTTAAAAAAAATAACAGTGGATTTAAGTCCACTGATTTGGGTTAAACTCACTTGGAGGAATGTACATAACTTCTGCAAGGCCTTCTTTTAAAAGCATTTCATTTAGATTTTTTCCATCAACAATTACAACAGCTAAAGTTCTATTGTATTTATCATTATTTTTAGAATTGTCAATGTCTAAACCAACAGTTTTACCTTTACATAGTTTAGTTACAAACTCTTTAGATACATCATAACCTCCAGCTCCTTTTTCAGGAGTATTAACACCAACTAAACGGATTTTACCAACACCATCAACATAAATAGTGTCTCCATCAACTACTTTAGTACATACTCCTGATACTTCTACATTACAATCAGTATCAGAGTAATTACTTAAAATATCGTCAGTAGACATTCCTGAATATTTAGAAGCAGGGACGCTATGTGAAAATCCTGTTCCTTTATAAACATAAGAAGAAACAGAAGACATTACTCCAAGAGCTACTATTAAAATAGCTAAAACAATTAGAATATGTTTTTTTTGAATTCTCATTATAAATATATATTGTTGATAAGTTATTAATAAGTTTCTATTTTTAAAGTAAATTTAATTAAATAATAACAATAAAGTAGTATTATATGAATATATTTGATGATTTTATAGTTGGAAATTACGAAGAAATCGAATGGTGTTTTGAATTAACACATTTTAACGAACGTTTAAATGACAACAACATTAGCTTAAGCTATATTAAACAAGTTGTTTTAGAAGAGGATTTTATAAGATATGAGCAAGAAAGTGATAATAATTATGCTGTCTATTATCCTGCACCATCTACTAAAGATTATAACGAGATTAAACTTGTTTTTAGTTGTGAAGAAAATAAGATTAATATTTTGACTGTAATTCCAATTACAAAAAAATTTAAGAATAAAAAATATGAAAAAATAAAAAAAAAGAGAGATAAAGCCCATTCAAAAGTAAATAGAAATTTTAGACATTAATAATTTACTTTCTTTAAATATTGTTATTAGAAGTATCACTCAAAAAGTTTATATCATTATCTTTATCTTTTCTTAATTCATCAATTTCTTCAGAGGTTAATATTTTAGCTATAACAAATCCATTTGAATAAAATTTTACTTCTGCATAATCTTCATCAGTTAATTTATCATAGACTCTTCCAGCACTCATTGTACCTCTAATTACAGTTTTAGTACTATTTGCAACATATCCAACTTTACCTGCAAAACGCATTTCAACTGCAATTGCTTCATCATCATGATCATTATTTTTATCTTTAACTAGTTTTAGTAGATTACGAACACGAAAAGGTTTTTCACCACCAAATTTATGTATGGCTGTTATAGTAATATACATATCTTTAATTTAAATCACCTATTAGTATATTGTGTTTAAATTATATATAAATCTTTTGATAAAAAACATCTAATTTTTATATTCGAAAACAATAAAATAATGAGACATTCCTTCAGGAATCTTTTCACCAATTTCTTCATTTAAATGAGTCATAACAAGACCGTGTTTTATAAATTCCCTTCTTAACTCATCAGGAGTACTTCTAATAGCATATGGAGGACCATGTTTAACATCTTGTTTTTTATAATCCATAATAGCTATCCTTCCACCTTCAGGTTTGATAACACGTTTTAACTCAGAAATAGCTTCATCAGTGGTTCTTGAAGCAGTGAATCCGTGAAAAACATTAACCATTAAAGCAACATCTAATGTATCATCATCTAAATCAATTTTTTCACTAACATTAGACTGAATAGGGAATAGATTATCAACATTGTTTTCCTTTTTAAATTCTTCCATATCCTCAACAGAAGGTTCATAAATATCTAATGCATAAACATTACCTTCACTAAGATAATCTAATGCTTTAATAGCTACATGACCATCTCCACAACCAACATCCATAAAGTTTTCATTTCCTTTAAGATTTAATTCATCTAAAATCTCAACAGTATCAAGAAACTCTTCACTTGATCTTCCTTGAATTCTATGACCATTAGCTGGTAACAATCCAGTTTTATTTTTCATATTTACACCATAATAATGTCAATATTATTAAATTTAAAATGTATGATATATAACTATTTTCATAACATTACTATAAAAGTAAAATAGATTAAAACGGATATTTCAGCATCGAATGTAATCAATGTTCACTTTATACTGTTATAATAAAAATATT
>JABUVA010000039.1:28188-33500 GCA_021442885.1 Methanobrevibacter sp.
TAAAAACTAAGTAGTATATTCAGCATTTATTTTAACATAATCATAAGTTAAATCACAACCCCATGCAGTTGCAGAATAATCACCTAAATGCAAATTAACATTAACAATAACCTTTTCATTAGTCATTATTTCCTCAGCTTTTTTAAGTTCAGGAGTATCATCTAAAGCTAAAATATTGCCTTTTTTAACCATAAATACAGATTCTTCATTATTAGCTAGTTCAATTGAAATTAATGATTCATCCATAGATATACCTGCATATCCAACAGCAGCAGCAATTCTTCCCCAATTAGGATCACCACCAAAAACAGCAGATTTAAATAATGAAGAAGAAACAATAGCTTTAGCTCCTTTACGAGCATCATCTAAAGATTTAGCACCAGTAACAGTAGCTTCAATTAACTTAGTAGCACCTTCACCATCTTTAACTTGTTTTTTAGCTAAAACTTTACATATATAATCAAGTCCTTCTTGGAATCTTTCATTAATTTTACCATTATCTACAACTTCAACACCTGAAGAACCATTAGCAATTAATAATGAAGTATCATTAGTACTTTCATCACCATCAACAACAATCATATTGAAACTATCATCAGTTGCTTTTTTCAATGCTTTTTGTAGATATTTAGCATCAATTACAGCATCAGTAGCTAAAAAACAAAGCATAGTACCCATATTTGGAGCAATCATTCCAACTCCTTTAGTAATTCCACCAATTTTTACTTTTTCACCACTTTCTAAAGATATTTCAACAGCAAATTCTTTAGCAACAGTATCTGTAGTCATAATAGCTTTAGCTGCTTCAAAAGAAGATTCAGGAGTGTTATCAAGTTTAGATAAAGTATCATAAGTTACTTTTTCAATTATGTCCATTGGCATTTCACGACCAATAACACCAGTTGATGCAATAGCTATTTCACTAGAAGGTATTTTTAAATCTTTTGACACTAAATTAACTAATTCTTCACAGTCATCAATACCTTGTTGGCCTGTAAAACAATTTGCATTTCCACTATTTACAAAAATTGCAGAAACAATTCCATTTTTAATCATATTTCTAGTATAATTAACTGGAGCAGCTACAACCTTATTTGAAGTAAATACTCCTGCTGCTTGGCTATTTTTACTAACAATAATAGCAACACCATATTTTCCTTCCCTACTTCCAGCTACTTTCAAGTTATCAATACAAGACAAACCTCCAGAAATATCATTAATATAATTAAAATTATTCATAAGTAACACCAAAAATAATATTTAAAAAAAAATAAATGAGAAAAATTATGTTTTATTTTTCGTAATGTTTTCATTATAATCTACTTTATCAATATCCGGATTGAAAGAAATATTTGCTTTTTGGCTTACATTAGATGTCATTTCAACAGTAACATTAGTGAAATTAGACTCATTAGTATCACTAACATTATCATCAAAACCATTTAATCCTAATGAGATGCCTGCCACTGCCCCTATACCAAAAGCTATAAGAGCTAAAATCATTATAAAAACTAATTTTCCATCATTCGCCATTTAATCAAAAAACCTTAAATTTTAATCTTATACTATATTTTATTTATTGATAACATATAAAACTTACCAAAAATTAAAAATAAAAAAAGAATGTTTAAAAACAATTCTAAAAAAATATGAAAAAATAAAAATGAATTATAATAATTCACTTCTTAAATCAATAGTGTCTTTTAAATCTGGTCCTGTTGAAATAATAGTAACAGGAACACCAGTAGCATCTTCAATTTCACTAATGAATGATTTAGTTTCTGAAGATAAATCAGAATAATCTTGTGTTCTAGCACAATCTGGATAAAGTCTATCTACACAAGTTAAAGCAATTTGAGTTGCACCATTAATTCTACAAGACTCTTTAGCCAATTCCATATCAAATAAACCTACACGACGACGACGTCCAGTAACAGTACCATATTCTTCAATATTCTTGGCTTCAGCTTCTTCTTGAGAAATCTCAGTAGGGAATGGACCTTCACCAACACGAGTTATATAAGCTTTAAATACGTTAATTACTTCATCTACTTTAGTTGGGCCAACACCTACATCTGCCGCAAAAGTACTAGCAGTTGTATCTTTACTTGTAACAAATGGATAAGTTCCATAATATAAAGATAATGCAAATCCTTGAGATCCTTCAATAAATACGTTACCATCATTTTCTAAAGTTTCATTGATGGAAAATGGAACATCCAATATATAATCTTCAAGTTCTGGGATGTCTTTTGCCATTTTAATAGTTCTCATAACTCTATCTGAATTAGCTGGACCACATCCAGAACCAGTACTTCCAATCTTTTTAGCTAAATGTTCTGAACTTTTATCCTGGTTTTTATGTTCAGAAGTAATGATTGCAGCTCTTGGATCTACAAATGTTCTTTCAGCTACATTATATTTCTTTAAATCTTCAAATTCTTTGAATAAAACTTCTGGATCGACTAAGACACCAGCACCAATGAAAAGTTTAGCATCAGTATGAACAAAACCAGATGGGATAAGTCTAAGACCGTATTTTTCACCGTTAAATTCAACAGAATGCCCTGCATTAGGACCTACTCCTGCACGAGCAATAATATCAGGCTTATCATGTTCACAAAGGTAAGTAATACATTTTCCTTTACCTTCATCACCCCATGCTCCACCTACTAATATACTACAAGTCATTTAATTACTCCTTTATTTAATTTAAAAATAAATTTTTACACCGTAAAATAATTTATAATTACTCTATTATAAAACTTTTCAAAAAATTAATTAAAATTTACACTACTCCAAATAATATCAAAAAGAATAATTCATATTGTCTAATAAAAATGTAAATAAATGGAAATCAAATCTATTTAAGATGAAATTCACACATAGGATCTTTATTTAAAAATTTTCTCTTTTTTTGATAATCAAGGAAATAAATCATCCACTGATTAGATAATTCCTTTAATAAATAATCATCAAGTTTCTCATCTTTATTGAAAAAATTCAAATGATTGCCACCAACAACAATAGCTACATTATTTATTTCAAAAACAAAAAAGAAATCATTTCTAATATTATTAATATCGAAATCTTCACTTTGAGTTATGACTTTATCTGTTTTATATTTGTTAACAACACCATCTAAATATTCGAAATCAAGGAATTTAATATTATTAACCTTAAACTTAAAAGTTTCATCAATTCTAATCTGATCATTGTCAAAATTAGATAAAAATTCCACATCCCAAATATTATTATAGAAAAATGCTATAAACGACTCATTAGCCAATCTAACAGATAATGATAACTGATTATCAATATTAGGATTTCCTAACTCCACACGAGCAAAATCTAAATAAATAGTATCTTGAGAAATTTCTAAAGAAGACCAAATTCCTGATGGCAAAATAACTTCTTCAATTCTTCTAAGTGAATTAATATTCAATATCTACACCTGATTATTAATAAATAATTCAAAAGCACCTTCCATTTCATATTCTTTATTTGAGTCATACTTTTTATCCCAAACAAATGGATTAATTTCTATTTGATTATCAATAGTTCCATCCCATGAAACATTGAAATTAAAATCTTCTAAAACTTCTTTAATTAACATACCAATCTCCAAAGCTTTAGATTTATCATTTTCAAAGTCACCAAATGTAAGTTTAAGTTTATTTTCATAAATAGCTTCTTCAATATCTTCAAATGTATAAAAACAAAACCCGATAGCATCTTTATTATGATTTTGAATATGAACTAAAAGCTCAAATGCATCATTTACTCCTTCTTCAATATTATAACCGCAATTATGAATAGCTATAATGCCTTTTTTTGATAAGTTAATGAATACATCCTCTAAACGTGAAAAATTAGAATTAGGAGGATTTGATAAAACAATATCAAGTTTATCAAACTCAATACCCTCTTCATCAATAAATTGTTCCTCAATTATTTCTAAGATTTCATTTTCATCGAAAAATCCTGATTTTATTAAAGTTTCTTTTAAAAAATCTAATTCTTCGATTAATTCATTATCCATAAAATCACTAGTCTACAGTAAGCATTTGAATATGAGTTAAATTGCCCCTATCAGTGAAACCAGCTATTAATCTATCTTCACCAATTTTAGCAACAGAAAATTCATCATTTTCTTTATAAATATATCCTTTGAGTTTAGTATAACATTCAAAAGTTAACTTAGGAAAAACATTAAAATTCTTTTGGAAATTAGCATAAACATTTCTGAATTTTTCAGCAGACTCATCTCTTTTAATTAAATCTGATTTAATACCAACGAAAACCTCAAGGTTTCCTACACTAGCTGCATAATAACCGTCTAAATCTAAAATACCAGATACAGTTAAAATTAGTGAATGGCAGTGATGATAATATATATCAAAAAATGGAGCAGTGAATATGTCAATTCCATATTCTTCCCCAATTTCTTTAATTTTTATAGAATCTTCGATAAGTTTCTCATCAAAACCAATATTGTCATTATCCCAACACCAAGACCATTGACCTAACTCTTCTTTAGGATCTGCTACTTCATCAGACTCATCATCTTTTCTATAGAAACCTAATAATTGAACTGGAAACTCAATATCATCATTAAATTTTAATATTCCAGTTTCCAAATCAAGATTACCTTCTAAATCACCAACTAAATCAGAAAGATTACCTTGTCTATCAAATGCAAGACACCCATATTTAGATAAAAGGGTTTTATCATTATCCCCTTTTTCAATTTCAACAAGTGTTTGTATATCTTTCATGTTATCACCTTAAATATCTAATTTAGAAATTCTATCCATAGCTTCTTTAGTATTTTCATAAGTATTAAAAGCAGTTAGTCTTAAATAACCTTCACCACTTGGTCCAAAACCAGAACCTGGAGTTCCAACAACATTAGCTTCATTTAATAATAAATCAAAGAACTCCCATGAGTCCATATCATTAGGTGTTTTTACCCAAATATAAGGAGAATTAACTCCACCATATACTTCAAGACCTAAATCAGATAAACTTTCACGGATGAGCTTTGCATTTCTCATATAGTATTCGATATTTTCTTTAGTTTCTTTTTTACCTTCTTTAGAGAAAGTTGCAGCAGCCGCCACTTGTACAGGATAAGAAACTCCATTAAATTTAGTAGTTTGTCTTCTATTCCAAAGACTGTTTAAATCTTGAGGTTCACCATTTCTAGTATAACCCATTACTTCTTTAGGAACAACAGTGTATGCGCAACGAGTTCCAGTAAAACCTGCAGTTTTTGAAAGACTTCTAAATTCAATAGCTACTTCTTTAGC
>JABUVA010000039.1:34822-39143 GCA_021442885.1 Methanobrevibacter sp.
TAGAATATGAAGAAATAGAAACACATTATTAAAAAATAAAGAAACAAATCTTAAAATATTAGTTTATCATATTAATCAAACAACAATTCTTTGCAAAAAAAATTTTTACATATCTACAAATGGTTTCAACAAAGCCTAAAAACTAAAAATATATTAATTATATAAAACACTATTATAATATAATTAAATATTGAATTATAAATGTGGGATTTTATGGCTATTAACATAGGAATAATTTTACTAATCATAATCATAATCTGTGTAGTTGCAATCATTGCTGTTAAACTTTATTATAGGAAAAATCCGGAAGAAGATGTGGATGTTAATTTATTTGGTTCACATAAATTCTTTTCAGATAAAACAAAAGAGGATACTGATAAAATAATCGAAGAAAATGATAGAATTATGTATCAAAATATGGATAGGGATGAATATTATGATTATGAATATAATGATATGAATAGAAGAAATATACAACCAAATTATAATCCTAACATCCGTCAAAATCAGCCAAATCCCCAATATATTGCTAATAATCCATATAATGCAAACCCAATAATAGAAGGAGATAATATGAGCCCAGATAATTTTGGCAAGATTGAGAAAAAAGAGATTGCTAAAAAAATTGAAAATCAAGAAAACAAAGAAATAATAATGACTGATCAATCAACTAAAAAAGAAACTTATTCAGAGATTAAAGAAAAACAACCTGCTGGAAAAGAACAAGAGTTAAAAGATTTATTTACAATTGATGAGTTGATAAAAGAATCTAAAAGAAAAAATATACCAAATGCAAATAGTGAATCTCAACCAGCAGCTCCTCAAACAACAGAACCTAAAAAAGAGGTTCCTAAATTTCTCACTCCTGAGGAAAGAGAATCTATGAAAGATAATGTTGAAGAAATGGAACAAGAATTAGATAAAAAATCTACTGAAAGAGAAATTGGTAGTAATGTAAATCCAGTAGAAAAGCAAACAGATAATGGTGTTTATAAACATACTCAAAGCCCTATTAACTCACCAATTCTTAAAAGTCCAACAAAAACAGAGAATTTAGATAGTGTTGTTAAAGAAAGCGTTCAACAAAAAATTGATGAACAACCAATTCCTGTAGATCAATCTACAAAAAAAGAAACATATGCAAATATTGCTGAATCTCACGGAGTAACACAGGACCAACCTATTAAAGAAAATCTGTTTGAAGAAGCATCAACAGTAAATATTGATAATGTCCAAAATGAAGATGAAGAAGAATATGATGATCTTGACTATAGGAAAGACATTGCTAGAATTACTAATAAAGTTAAAAATTCCAAAATATTCAATGATGTTAAAAATAAACTTAAAATTGAAGAAGAGGAAGATGTTAACCCAAGTGTTGATGAAGAGTTTTTAAGAAATGTAAGGTCTTATGATTCACCTGAACCAATTGAACCTATAAAAGAATATGATGACTTTGAAAGTCCATACATTGAACCTGAACATGTAGTAAAAGAAGAACCTAAAATAGAAAAAGCAAAAGAAATTCATATTCAACCACCTAAAAAACAAGTAGTAGATTTAAGAATAAACAATAATCCTGCTAAATTGAAAAAAGGTGATGAAATTATCTTCAAATATAATGGTGATACTTATTCAAGCAGAGTATTAAATATTGATGGAGATGACATTTCAGTTAAATTTAGAGGTCAATTTATCACTATTAAACCTAGTGATGTTAAAAAAATATTTTAGATTAAATTATTAAACTATAATTATACTTTCAGTACCCAATTTGACTTTATTAAAGTATAATTATATTTTTAATTATTTTTTAATCAAAAACCCTTTTTTTATATATTAATTTTAAAATAATAATCATACTCATGACTGAAACAATCTTTTTTTTTAAAAAACAGTTCCCAACATGTATATTCATTAGTGAAAATGTAGAGTTTTAAAATTAACTTTTAATCATATGAAAAAACCTACAAATTTTAATCAACTTTGTAAGTATAAACATAAATATTAACATACATTACTTCCACAATTTAGGAGTTATGTTTGTTGTAAATTATTTAATTAAATTCATAAGTCTATTGAAAGATTTATGAAACTTAAATTAATTAAAAAAAATCACATTGAAAGGCCATAAATAATTACTATTAATATAGGAATTATCATTATAGACCATCCGAAAGGAACACCAGTTATAATTCCGTTTCCAAAAACAAGCAATAAAAATGTAGCAATAAATACAAAAATAAATACATAAGCTAGTTTGGTTTTTCCATTATCTATTAAATCAATTAAAGTTTTTAAAGATTCTGAAGGAATATTATATGCATATAAACCATTAGCTAACTCAAAAATAATTAAAGACATAGGTCTTGAAGTGAATGTATCAACTAATTGTGCACGTTGTCCAGCTTCTCTTCTACTTTTTCCAATACCTGCTCTAATTTTTGCACCATTATTATCTGCAAACCATGCTGCATCAAGCCCTGCACGAATAGCTAAATCTTTTGATGGGAATCTTGCTATAAAATCATCCCCACCTTCACGATAACCTTCTATTTCAGCATCACATTCAGTTTCAATAAAATTACGTATTCCTGTCATTAACTCTACTAAAGTATTCCTACCTCTTTTAGAAATAAATTTTGTAGAGTCAATTAAATCTATAAACAAATAATTGTCAAACTCTTCATTACGGCCTTTACCATATGTAAATGGGGCATCAAATACTAATGCATATTCTCCACCAAGTTTGGTAAATGAAATTCCAGGAAAGCTACCAATTTCATTTGTATATTCAATTGATCTTTCAATAGCTGCTGCACCAGTCATTCCAACAGATGCTACAATTTTTACTCCTTCTTCAAAACCCATTCCTATCATTTTTATACCAAGTCTAATTGCATCATTTTTACTTGGCATTTTTGCAAGAATTTCAGTGGAATCTATTTCAAGTATCTCTCCACCCTCATAATGAATCATTTTTTCAAAAACATTAACTAAATTATGAGGATGTTGAAGAATTATATAGAAGTAACGGTCACTACCCATAATAATGTTACTTACAAGAGCATATTCTTCAATCTTATTTTCAGCTGCTTTTATTTCATAAAAATTAAAATCTTCAGGCATATTCTCTGGACCAATATCCCTTTCAAGATTTTTTAAAATACTATCTGTAGTAATCTCTGCTTTTTCAATTTCAAGTAAAATAGTTTGAGTGTGGTTAAATAACTCTACATACTCTGTCTCTATATCATTAGTAGGAAAAAACTTAGTTCCAACACTAATTGGGTTAAGACTAGTGTATAATTTAATTACATATTTAGTTAAGCCATTAACCATCTAATTTTCCTCCTTTCTCCAGTTCAACCTCAAATTGACCAGGTTGGGTCAATATCATATCTGGTTTAACAGAAACAAACGGAAACTTCCAAGAACCTATTCTGCCTGCAATTGTACTAGCTATATTTCTGGAATTTTTCTTAACAAAGACCTCATCATGAGCACATACACGAATAACAACATTATATGGAGCATTCTCAGTAACTTCATCAGCTAAAAGAATGTTTAACTCAAAAGTCTTAGGTTTTGTGAAAATATCATTACGAACAGCTATAAGTGGTTTTTTCTCAAGATGTAACCTATCAGCAATAGTAACTGAAATACTTCCAGCATTTTTAACAACCATCTTATAATCTCTAGGATGAACTAAAACAAAAATAACATATGGAGCTGCAGCTTCCACATCATCAACCATATCTACTATTTTATTAAACAATGGAATTTTAGCAAAAACATTTTCAAGTTTATTTCCCATATTTTCTTCATTATCAATACGCATAATGCACTGTTTAGCTATATTTAAAGGGGAAATGTCAATACCTTCTTTACCTGTGTAAACATCCCATCTTTTAAAAGTAAGTTGTTTGATGATTTCATCAGAAATATTCTGCAAAATACTTTTATCTTTTTTAGGCTTGTTAGACTTACCTAAAGTCAATCTTCCATTTTCAATTGTAAATGGAATCACCATAGATTTGATATTTCTAAATTCATCACCATATTTTCTAAACTTATTATTAGATAAAACTTTAGCATGTTCATTTGTTGCTAAATCTAAAATAAAATGATTTGTATCTTTTTCAGGCGGTATTTCCTCTACATTTTCACTTTTTAATAATTTTTCATATGGCCCCCTTTCATCAATTTTATCATGAAGTGAAGAATCAGCAATAATTACAAACTCATCACCACTTTCTTCAAGTGCCTTAACAGCAGCAAAAATATTGGACATTTGAGGCTGATTTGATTTATTTTTATT
>JABUVA010000039.1:39206-42452 GCA_021442885.1 Methanobrevibacter sp.
CATATAATATTATTAATATATTAATTAAATTATATTTAAATTTTATTAGAATATGGGCTATTAATTTATTACTACTCCCTCCTATTTTCAATTAATTTGTGTTTTATAGCTGTTATATAATCGAATATTCTATATTTCAATCCCTATTTCTTTTATTATATTTATTAAATGCATTATCCGAATAATATTCTATTTGATTGATGATACTTTCTAATTTTTTGAGTAATAATTTTTCAAAAAATACTGGAATTTACTTTGAAGTGGGATGATATTCAAATCTAACTATTATTTTTAATTAATCAAATTCAAAAGACAAAGGCAAATGATCACTTAAGCTAATCCATTTCCAGTGGTCTAAAATTTTAAATTCAGATATTCTATCTTTTCTAGCATATAAATAATCAATATGGAATGGTTGATTTAAATGTCTATATTTAAAGAACGTATAGTTAGTTTCTTTTCCAAGCTCTTCATTGTTTAATTCATGATATGCACTATACAATCCTTTATTATTTAATTTAATATTTAGATTGGTTTGATTTTTAGGATTGCCCTTATCATCTTTAGTTTTATGCCTATTGTTGAAAATTACATTACTGTTGAAATCTCCACACATAATAAGATTTTCATCAAATATATTTTCATTTGCATCAAAGTAGTTATGAATCATTTCAACATAAGGAGGCATTGCACAAACACCTAACAAATTGAAGGAATCATTAATCTTTAATAAAATGAAATTTTTAAAAACTTCATTGGTGATTAAAAGCTTTTCCATTTTAATATCTTCTTTTACAAATATTCCGAGACCCTTATAATGAATATCACCAATCCAAGCATAATTATCTCCTGCAAATTCTTTGTATTCTTCACTTTTTGATTCAGCAGGATTTTCACATTCAGAAATTACATAAATATCTCCATCTTCTTTAATTATTTCTTTAAATTTTTCCCTAAACTTACCATTACAGTTCCAACTAATAATTTTCATAAAATATAACCTCCAAATTTAAATATTTTAATTC
Organism: Methanobrevibacter sp.; assembly: GCA_021442885.1. Taxonomy (GTDB): domain Archaea; phylum Methanobacteriota; class Methanobacteria; order Methanobacteriales; family Methanobacteriaceae; genus Methanocatella. Next base: position 40,232 of record JABUVA010000039.1, read on the forward strand.
TTAATTCCATTAACATCCTTTAGATTTCTAATAAATTAAATTTATCATTTAAACCTTAAAAAAGAAGTTTTAAACAAAAAATAACAATGAATAATTTTAATAAAAAATTTGTAATTGAATAATGTTAAATTTTACTATAAAATTAAAAGAATAATGAATTCTAGAAAAAAAAGAGAAAAAATGAGAATTACTTTTAGCTATTCTTAGGATAGTTTCCTAAAAGTATTGGCTCTTTACCTATTCTTTTTAGAATAATATCAATTGAATCATCATTAATATTATAAATATTATATGAATTCACATCGTTTCCACGAAGCTTTTTAGAAGCTATTGAACCAGCATTAACAATTAGAGTATTATTCATCCTCCAAACATTAGCTACATGTTTATGGCCTACTAAAACCATATCCACCTCATGGTCCACTAATGTTTTAAGAATATCCCCTGCATCTAAAAGAACATTTCTTTCTCTTCCTGTTTTTGGAATTGGTATGATATGGTGGTGTAAAGTAACAATAGAGAATAAATCATTGATAACACATTCATCAAGTTGGTGATCTAACCATAATTGTTGTGGTTTTCCAATAGCACCTTCATTTAAATCAGAAAGAGCACTATTAAGACCTATTACAACAAATTCATCATCTTTGCTTAGTTTCCAACTTAATTCACCAATTAATTCCTCAAAGGTTTCAAGCCCTAAATTTCTAGCATCATGATTTCCAGGTATTATAAATAAAGGATGTTCAAAAAGAGCCAATAATTCTTTAGCCCTTACAAATTGTTTATAATATCCTTTATTAGTAAGATCACCTGTTAAAATAATAAAATCCGGATTAAGAGCATTAATCTCATCAACGGCTTCGAGAAAAATATCTTCATTGAAATCAGAATCACTTACATGTAAATCTGAAATATGTGCAATAACAACCATGATATCATTTAACTAGATAATTTCAAAATAGCTTCGGCTAAATCCCCGCCACATTCTATTAATGCTTCTTCAGCTTCTTCTTTTGAAACATTTGCTTGATTTGCAACCATTTCAATATCATCATCAGGTATGATAAGTTCTTGTTCTATTTCAACTTCCTGTGCTTTTCCAGATACTTGGTAAGTTTCTTGACCCATTACATTCATTAAACTTACTTCAGGATTTTGGATTATTAATTCTTTATCTTCTAAACGAATAATAACTTCTTGAACATTATGAAGTTCTTTCATATCCATACCCATTTTTTTCATTTGTCTTTCCATTTTTTTCATTTGTTTTGGATTCATTCCTGGTATCATGTTAAATTCCTCTGTTTTATTATTATAAGTCTAATTTATAAAAATTTTTTTAAAAATTAAATATGTTGAATATTGAAAATCCTTTGTTTGTTATTTTATTCTTATAATCAATAGCTTTATCTTTAACTGATAATGATTTATAAATAGCATCTGCTAAATTATTTATATCAGAATTAGATAAGTTTAAATTATTATCCTTTGCAGTTTTATTAACTAAATCTACAATATCTTTACTATTTGTGATATTTTTACTAGATGCTTCCTCTTTTACTTGGTCCATCAAATTAGAAATATCATTTCCACTATTATTAGAATTATTTACAACTTCTGCTTGTGCATATATCTCATCATTTGCAGCTTGTTTTACATCATTAGGAATAGATGTATTAGTTGCCTTTTCATAAGAAGCCATTATTCCTGCAAGAGCTGATTCACCAGTAGCTGAAACAGGACTTGTAACTAAAACATATCCTTGTGTAATACCTGCAGAGTTAAGAGCAGATTTATACATATTTTCAGTTACTAAAGTAATTTTACTAGTATCAACATGTACTTCTAAATCACTTGATTTATTAAAATCAAGTAAAGCAGATGAAAATATCTGATTTGAATTATAAGTTTGATTACTAATTCCTTTTGAAATTGCATTAACATCACTGGCATTAATAATATCTACAGTAACATTATTAACACTAATAGTTTTATTAAAATAGTCATCAACAGCTGATTTATATTGTTGATTATGATATGTGGTTTCTCCATAGGTTATAACAATATTTGAACTATTGTTATTGGTTATTACAGTTGATCCTGCATAAACTCCAACAATAACTATAACAACTACTATTATACCAATAGCTATTTTACGCAAATTTATCACCTTACTTTATTTTATGATTTTAATATTTTAAAATAATGAAATGAAAAA
>JABUVA010000039.1:42481-44426 GCA_021442885.1 Methanobrevibacter sp.
ATTTATGAAGATAAGTCAACTAACTCAACATTATATTGTGAACCATTATCAATTGTTACTAAAACTGCACCATTATCTTTAAGCATTCCTGGGTTTGCAACAATGGTTTTATCCCCAATTTTATCAATTGATTTAGCTTCATGTATATGACCACAAAGATTAATATCAGGATTAAACTCATTAATTGATTTTTGAATACCATGACTTCCAACATGTGCTCCACTATCAATTAAATCAGCTTTTGTATCAAATGGTGGTGCGTGAGTAAGTAATATTTTAACTTTAGGTACTTCCTCGTTTTTAACATTATCATATTGTGCTAATAACTCATGAACATCTCCATAAATTTTATTATCTTGGATTTCACCTGGAGTATTGAATGGAGTTTCATTAGAACCACCATAACCAAAGATAATAGCATCACCATATGCAACTGTATTATTATGTAAGCATAATACACCACTATCATTTATAGCATTACAAATACCATCTGGATCACAATTACCTGGAATAGCTATTATATCAACATCACATTCTGCAAGTTTATCAAAGAATTCACCTACAAATTTTAAAGGTCCAAAATTAGTAATATCTCCTGAAACAAGAACTAAATCAATATCATTCTTTTTAATATAATTATATAAATTTTCATTTTCTTCTCCATGAAGGTCACTAATTGATAAAATTTTCATTGAAATCACCTTATATCTAATAGTAATGTATTATAATATAAAATTAATAAAAGTTATCTTTTGTAATTAAAAAAAGAAAAAAAGTTATTCTGAAAAGAATGGTCCCATCTCTTTTAAACCATCCTGAACATTGTTTTTGTCACCATATAAAGCAACAGTATAATCGTCGTCAAATTCGATTATAAGACCATTCCACTCAGCTATTTCTTGTACTCGTTCTTCTGCTAATGGTTTTTTAAGGGTAATTCTACCACTAGACATTCCTGGAGGAGCATTGATTAGAAATTTTGATCTAGATTGAGGCATTTTAAAAACTTCTTCCCCTCTAGTGGATCTAGATAATAAATCTAACCATTCATTGATATATTCTTCCCCTTCTTGTTCAGCCATAGCTAATAATGATTCTTGAATTTCATTCATCATTATATCGGATTTAGCTAAAGCATTAATCATTTCCATATTTGTAGGATCTTTTTTATAGAAATTTATAGAGGATCTAGCTAATGCTAAATCTGAATTATGCTCATCTGGAATTTCATAACCTTTTTTCTTTAAATCTGTGAGAAGTTTTACGAGTACCAACCAATTTTGTTCAGAAGGTACATTCATAAGTGTCCACCTAAGATTTTTAAAGTGGTGTGGTTTATTTTTGCATCTGCGTCTTTTAATTCTTGTTGAATTTCAGTAATATCATTGTATGCATCTAAAAATAAAACATGGTAACTGTCAGTACCTGTGATTTTTAAGATAGCTAATTCATCATCATCTTTTATTTCTCTTTTATCAATAGTTGCTTTGAATTGTACATATGGATTGTAATTTTCTGGTAAATCTCCATATCTAAAAATTCCTTCTAAAGTTGCGACAAACATATAATCACCTTTATAATTTATTTACAATAGATTATTGATTTTAATAGTATATATAATTAATTGCGAAATGTTCGTGAAAAATAAAACAAAATAAATTTTTTAAAAAAAATAAGAAAATAATTATAAATTCACTGAAATTACACCTAAAGGTGCATTAGTAGATTGATTAGAAATAATTTTCCCATCTTTAATTAGTTGTGCTTCAATATAACCATTATTAGTGGAATATTTCATAACTGTAACAGTAATATGAGAATTTCCTTTTAAATTATATGTGGCATTATTGTTATTATAAATATTATCTATACTACCACCATCGTTAATATCAGCTTTCCAAGGCCCTTGAGCAATAATTTTTAATGTGACTCCTGAAGAATTAGT
>JABUVA010000039.1:44497-49863 GCA_021442885.1 Methanobrevibacter sp.
AATAACAACGATAGCAATAGCTAACTTATGTTTCATGTTTTCAAAGTCCAAATAAAAAAAAAGTAAAAAATTGAAAGGAAAAATCCTTACAATTATTCAGTTGCTAATTTGTCGTATTCTTCTAATGCTTTAGCGAGAGCTGGAGCACAGTCTATTAAATGACTGTCTAAAGTTAAATCGTCAGCATCTAATCCCATAGCCATACCGTATAATTGAGCTAAGTGGAATACAGGAATGTTAAAGTTAGTTCCGTATTTTTTGTTAACTTCAGTTTGACCTACATCGAATTGTAAGTGACAGAATGGGCAAACGTTTACAATAGCATCTGCACCTGCAGCTTCCATGTTTTCTAATTTTTCTTTGGTCATACTTAAAGTTACATCGATATCTCTGGATCTTAATCCTCCACCAGCACCACAACATAACATTTTTTCTTCGTATGGAATGGATTTTGCACCAGTGATTTCTATAAGGTCATCTAAGATAGATGGGTCTTCAGCAGATTCTTCGATTCCTACTTCTTTAGTAGGTTTTAAGAAGTGACATCCGTAGTGTGCAGCAATGTTTAAGTTTAATGGTTTTTCAATAACACTTGCTAATTTTTCGTATCCTACATCATCTCTTAAGATTTGTGCAAAGTGTTTTACATCAACTGTTCCTTTGAATTCTCTTCCTACTTCAGAAAGTACTTCGTTGATTTCTGCTTTTGCTTCTTCATCTTCTTTTAACATGTGGTTACATTCAAGTAAAGAACCGAAACATCCATTACATTCAGTCATAATATCCATTCCCATATCTTCTGCAATGGTTAAGTTACGAGCTGCGATAGATGCCCATGTTTTTTCATCGAAAGATCCGAATACACCAGGAGCAGGACAACAAGATGCTCCTTCCATGTCTTTTAATTCAATGTCTAATGCGTCGAAAAAAATTCTGGTTGCTTTTTCTACACCAGGGTAACGGTTGTTCATAATACAACCTAAGAAATATGCTACTTCCATATTATCTCCTCAATAAAAATAATTTAGTCTTTTAATTCTCCAGTTGTTTCGTCAAAGCCGATTAATTCATCAAATCCAGTTGTTTTACAGATTTTTTGAACTTCTTCTAATGCTTCTGGGAACATATGAGTGGTTGGTGGTAATTCACTAAGTCCAACTCTTGCTCTTAATTCTTTAGTTACAGGGTTAATTGGTACTCCGTGACCAGTGGTAATTACAAATAAACCAGTCATTTTGTGTGGTTTTGCCATGTATCCAGCGTGTGCAGCAATATTTCTTGCTTTTTTAACGATTTCTACAATAATTACACTTCTAGGACATCTTTCTTGGCAAGTGTAACATGTAGTACACATCCATAATGCATCGTCAGAGATTACATCTTCTTTTAATCCTAATAAACATTTTCTGACTAATTGTCTTACTTTATAAGGAGTTCTTCTTCCTGAAGGACAAGTTCCACCACAAGTACCACATTGGAAACAGTTTTTAACAGTTTCAATTCCAGCATCAATAAATGCTGCGGTAAAGTCTTTGTCGAGACTTTCACTAGTAATTAATTCTTTATCTGTTAATAAAGTCATAGTATCGCTCTTTTTATTATTTTCGCCAGTATTTTCATCATCGATTTCATCATCTTCAGCTTCATCTAGGGAAGCATCCTCTTCATCATCAATAAGATCAGAACCTTCTGCTTTAGCCTCTGCTTCTTCTTCTGCTACCTCATTTACTCTTTCTTGAGCAATTTCAGTAGCTTCTTCTGCTAATTCAGGAATAGTAACTTTCTCCTTTTTTTCTTCCTTAGAATCAACAGTAGAAGTTTCTTCTTTTGCAACAGTTTCTTTCTTATCTGCATCATTTTTAGAATGAGCAGTTTTTGAAGGCATGTCTTTAGAACCAGATTCAACTTTTGAAATCGATTCTGATGTTTTAGTTCCAGAAACTATATTATCATTAAGTTTCTTTTTTGAAGATGTAACGTTAACGTCATCTTTAGCATTGTTAGCTTCAGATTCGTTTTCTTCTTCCTTATCTCCCATTCCAAAGAAAGAACGGAGACGATCTAAAATAGACATTGAAAACACACCTTGGATAATCATAGGATAATAATCCTCACATCCTTATCTATAATATAATATGAAATCTATATATAAAGGTTACTAAAAAATTGAAAAGTGTAACCTAAAAGGTGACAGTATCTTTTAATAAAATTAAAATAAAACATCAAATAAAATTAAATTATTAACAAAAGAAGGTTGTTAAACTTGATAAAAAAATTTGAAATTAAATCACATGATGGGCCAGCAAGACTAGGAAAATTAAATGGTGAAATAACACCAAAATTATTCAACTTAAAAACAATGAAAATATCTCCAAGTGAAGGCTCTTCTTATAATATTGATAAACCAATAGCTAAATTAAATGTAAAAGAAACCCTAAAAAAAGCAGAGGAAAATAAAGATAAATGTGAATTTGCAGTAATACAAGGGTCAAAATACATTGATTTAAGAGTAAAATGTGCTAAAGAATTAGAAAAAATTGGTTATAATGGTTTTTTAATAGCTAATAGTGATGAACTTCTACTTCATCCAAGAGATTTAGTTAATTTAATAGTAACTCTAAAAAAAGAACTTAATCCAACTAGTTTCTTAATATTTACATTTGCTGAACCTTCATTTATGCCCTTGTTAACATATATGGGGATTGATGGATTTTTAATTGAATCAGCAAAATATTATAGTTATTTAAATGATTTGATGACACCTACAAAAACCTATGATTTAGATGAATATGCCCTTTTTGATGAATTATCAAGAGATAAATTAGAACAATACAACCTAAAAACACTAGACTTTGTAATCCGTGAAATTCAAGCCCATATTAAAAACAAGTCTTTAAGAAATCTTGTAGAAGAAAGATCTATTACAACACCACAGAATGTTTCTTCATTAAAAATACTAGATAAAAATTATATGGAGTATTTACTTGAAAATACTCAATTATATTAAATAAAAAAAAGAAAAAAAGATAATTTAGATATAATTATCTATTTTTTTGTAGAAATATGCTTTTGGATGAGCACAAACTGGACATTCTTCAGGTGCTTCAATACCATATTCTAAATGACCACAATTAGCACATTCCCAAACAATTTCTTCATCTTTTTTAAAGACAGTTCCATTTTTAACATTTTTAATAACTTCATCATATCTTTCATGATGAGCTTTTTCAACTTCACCGACTTTTCTGAAATAATCTGCAATTTCTGGGAATCCTTCTTCTTCAGCAGTATCAGCAAAACCAGGATACATTTCAGTCCATTCGTAGTCTTCACCAGAAGTAGCATCTTCAAGATTAGTTAAAGTATCAAAAACACCATCATCATGAGTAATTTTAAACCACATTTTAGCATGTGCTAATTCATTATGAGAAGTAGTTTCAAAAATCTCTTGAATTCCAACATAACCATCTTTTTTAGCTTGTTTAGCATAAATAAGATATTTTACAACATTTTGGGATTCACCAGCATATGCTGCTTTAAGATTTTCTAAAGTTTTAGTACCATCTAATTTGCTTAAATCATCATTTTTAATTAATTTTTCAGACATAATATCATCTCCTTTTAAGTAAAATAAAGTAGTGCAACTTAATATATAAATGTTTTGTAGGAAAAAATTTACAATATTTTAAATGAATCTATTAATGTTTTATACTCGTCTAATAATTCTTTATTAGGATTAACTGTTCTAAGCTCGAATATATAAATAATATTATTAATTATAAATACATAAGTGTAAATTTCATATATAATGTCAGGATTACTCATTTTAGCTACTACATGAATTGCATCCTCATTAGCTATTGATACAAAATCAGACTCAAGAATCACACCACCATCATCAGTAATCATATCCTCCATTTTAAGTTTAAAATCCTCTAAATTAGTATTAGTTGGAAACATAACAACATTTAATAAACTATCATCACCTTTAGATAAAGTAGCTACACAATCAGGATTGTTAAAAGTATCAGGTTGCTCTTTTTCCCAAGTTTCACTATATTTAAAAGTAATTTTACTATTTTTGAAAACTCTATATCCCATAATATCATCCCACATTTATTCTTTAGATTCAACATCAATAGTGTTTATATCCTCATCAACATCTTCAATAGACTCAATATATTTTGAAAATGGTTCTGGAAGTTTTGGCATAACCTCTTTTAAAATTTCAGAAGCATCTAATTCAAGTGCATTAGAACTAACTAAATGACTAATATCAACATCAAAATCAAATGGTTTTAATAAATCATCAGTAGATACATAAAGATTAATTTTATTTTTATTTAAAAGCATTTTAAGCATACTAGTATTTCTAATTTCCTCATTCATAGCATCAATAGTACTACTAATCTCAAAAGCAATAGCTTTATTTTTCTCATTAACATCATGTTTAGCTTTAGAAATAGAATCATTTAATTGTTCTATTAACTGTTTATTTTTACTGTTAATATTGTCTCTTGCCTCATCAATTACAACATTAATTGCCTTTAAAATAGATTTATTAAGTTCAACATTATATGCTAAAATCATCTTATTTTTATAATCAAGCTCTTTAAAAATAGCTACTCTTTCTTCATCCACTTTATTAATCTTTTCATTTAATTCAGCTATTTTTTCATTTGCCTGAAGAAGTTTCTCCTTATCTTGAACACTCTCTTTAAGTTCAACAACATCATCAAAAAAAGACTCTTTAAATGTTTCAATCTGATTAGTTAAATTAGCTATTTTTTCATCTTTTTCTTTAGAACTATTAACTAATGAATTAAACTCATCAACAGATAAAACAACCACAGAATCATCTTCATTAAAATGATCATTATCCTCTACATTAATTTTTTTCTGAAGAACTTGTTCATCATCAATACTTACTGTTTCTAAATAAACTTTAGTAGTTCGTATTTCTCTTTTAAGCATATAAACACCATTAATAAATAATCATATAATAATAAAATTCTAAGCTATAAATACCTTTACATTAATTTTTAATATAGCTATTTTATAATATAAAAGATTCGAGTGTTGATTAGCTAATTGGAAAAAAAGAAAAAATAAAAGAAAATAAAAATTAAGATGTTTCTTCATGTTTAATCCATAGCTGCATAGCCTCCTCTACTGCTTCTGAATACCAACCAGTTTTGAACAACATTTTAGAAGAAGCTACTTTTCTAAAACGCAAATCTACATCAGTATCTACCGTTATTGTAACTCGTTTTATTTTCTTCATAATAGTAAGTATTACTTAGAAGTATATAAAGTATGAAGTATTTCAAAGTATGAAATTTATGAAAAAATATTGAAAAATAAAT
>JABUVA010000003.1:0-2375 GCA_021442885.1 Methanobrevibacter sp.
ATGTTATTTTAGGTAAAATTTGCTTGAGCCGTGTACGGTGAAAGTCGTACGCACGGTTCTGAGGAGAGAACGGGGAGGCAACTCCCTTGACTTATCCGACGATTTTTAGTAAAATTCAATATTAAAATCAAGAAATAAACACATAATGTTTACTTGTTAATAACCATGTGAACCAATATACTAGTGATATTTCAATAAACATTATATTTATATATAGTAATAAAAAATATTTTTATATAATTCTCAAAATAATAACTACCATTTTTTAGGGTGTGAAAAATATGGCAGATATTAATACAAAAGCTGAAAAAAAGCTAAAATCTAAAACTACTAAAATTAAAAAAGTAAATAAAAATGAAGATGAAAGAGAAAAATTTTTCAATCAATTAGGAATGTCTTTATCATTTATGCTTGAAGAAGTGCCTGATGAAAAAATTATGGGATTAATTTTTAGAACTAGTCCTGAAGGTAAAATACTTGATGTAGAATATGATTTTGATGAAGATGTTGAAGATTCAATTCCAGTTTCTGATGAAGATTTAATTAAATACTTTGAAGAGTTTAAAGATTATAAATTAGAATTAATTGATTATAAAAATGAAGAAGAAGTTGCTGATACAGATGCTCAAGTTGCATCCTCTCTAGAAATATTCATGCCTAATAGAGGTAAAAAGAATCTTAAAATTCATGATAGTGTAATATTTTGGACTACTCCTGAAGGTAAAATAGCTATTATGGAATATTCTTATATGGAAGAAGATGATAAAGGAAATGTAGATGCTGCAGATCCTATTGAAGTTCCAACTAAAAATATTAAACATTTTTATGAGGCTTTCAAAGACTTTAAATTACAATTAGATGATTAGATGATTGTTAATAATTCTCTAGATGAAATTAAAAAAAGAGAGAATTCTTTTAAAATTATTAGAAACATAGTTGAAAATAAGGGTAGGGATAGTCTTTTTGATTTAACTGGCCTAAGTGGAGATTTCATTGCTTCTGACAATGATTTAAATCTTCTTGAAACATATGTAGGTCCAGCTATTTTTGAAGAACAATTGCAAAAGGAAGGTATAAACCATATGGGTGGAGAAAAGATCCTACCTCTTAATAGGACTTCTTCAGGAATATTAGCTACAATTCTTTCACTTGTAAATGAAGGTGAAACTGTTGTCCACTATCTTGCTAAATTACCTGCTCATCCTTCAATTCCAAGAAGTTGTGAGATTGTTGGTGGAAATTATGAGGAATATGATGTTTTTGAAAAGTTCTATATTCCTGACAACACTTCTTTAGTTGTTATTACTGGTTCTACTATGGATCATCAAGTTATTGATGAAGATGAGTTTAAAGAAATTATAAATATGGCTCATGAAAAAAACATTCCTGTTTTAGTTGATGATGCATCAGGAGCTCGTTTACGTACTGTTATTTTTAATCAACAAAAAGCTTGTGATTTAGGTGCAGATATTGTAATAACAAGTACTGATAAATTAATGCCAGGTCCAAGGGGAGGACTTATGGCAGGTAAAGAAAAGTATTTGGATCAAATTAAAGTTAAAGCAAATCAATTTGGGCTTGAAGCTCAACCACCTTCAATTCTAGCTATGGTTAATGGGCTTAAAAACTTTAAACAGGATAATTTACTTAAAAGTTATGAAAGAAAACATGAATTTTTAGAGTTATTAAAAAATAATTTTGATATGTTTGAGTTAACACCAACAGGAGTAATGGTAGAAGCTAAAAAATTAGCTCTTAGTGTTAATGATAATGATTTATCAGATAATGATGTTGCATTTATTTTCTCTATGATTCTTTTAAAAGATGCTGGAATTATAACAATTCCTGCTGTTTCAATGCCTGGAGCATCCCCTACAATAAGATTTGATTTATCAACAAATGATGCTTTTAAATTAGATTTAATAGATTTAAATCAAATAATTATCGATGCATTTGAAAAATTAAATAATGTTGTTTTAGATGTTGATAAATCTTGTGAGATTGTTTTTAATTAAAAATAATTTAAAAAAGGAGTATGTATTACTTTTTAATACTACATTCTCCAGATACTACTTTTTTTAGAGTTCCATCAGTTTTTTCAACAATTAATATTCCTGATGAATTAATTCCTACAACATATGCATCGTAAGGTTTACTAAATGGTTCTTCTACTTGAACATTTTTTCCAATACTATAAGAACGTTTTCTCCATTTTTTAAGTATGTTTTCATAATCTCCTTTTTCAACTATTTTGTAGATTTTTTCAAATTCTTCTAAAAATATTTTTATAAGATTATTTTCATCAATTACTTCTCCAGCTATATCTTTAAGAGAGATAGAACCCTCTTGAAGATTTTCAGGTAAATTATTAATAT
>JABUVA010000003.1:2615-4495 GCA_021442885.1 Methanobrevibacter sp.
CTAATGGAGATTCCCAACCTTTTCCAGATCTTCCTTTTGCATTTGTTTGTTTTTCAGAAATAATTACAACACCATTTGAATCATCACTTTCAGCAAAAAACTTAGCTACTGTGTTTGTTGACATTACCTCTTCAAATGTGTAAATATGTTTTCCAATAAATTCAGTATTAAGGCCATCTAAAATTTTTGATTGTTTAATATATTTTGTTTGACTATCTCCAATCTCTTTTACAGCATCTAAAAATTCGCTAAGTTCATAATTAGATAGTTCTTTAAGAGTGGAATTTAACAATTTTCCTTCTTTTCTTAAAAGTTCTATAATCTCAGTTCTCATTTTATCCCTATTTTTTTGTCATTTGTTGATTTTTCGCAGTGTTTAAGTAAGAACCAACTGCTGCAGATATTGCAGCTATCTTTTTTGCTGGCATAAAAGTTGATTTAAGTTTATTAACATTTTCTAAATCTTCTTCAATTACTTTTTTCATTTCTTCATTAATTCCTTTTTTATAAGTATCAATAAAGTGAGTATTTAAATCTCCTTTAATGAAATTTGGATTTCTAAGAATTGCTTTATGGAAAGGAATTGTTGTTTGAACTCCTAGAATAATATATTCACTTAATGCTCTTTTCATTCTTGCAATTGAATCACTTCTATTTCGTCCCCAAGTAATTAATTTTGAAATCATTGAGTCATAAAATGTTGGAATTGTATAGTTCATATAAACTCCACTATCTAAACGTACTCCAGGACCTCCAGGTGATCTGTATCCAGTAATTTTTCCTGGATTTGGAGCAAAGTCATTGAAAGGATTTTCAGCATTAATACGACATTCAATTGCATGACCATTTACAGATATGTCTTTTTGCCTATAGTTTAATTCATCACCATTAGCTATTTTAATTTGTTCTTTAATTAAATCAATATTTGTAATAATCTCTGTAATTGGATGTTCTACTTGAATACGAGTGTTCATTTCAAGGAAGTAATAATTTCCTGCGTCATATAAAAATTCAATAGTACCTGCACTGTTATATCCAATATATTCAGCTGCTTTAACAGCACTTGCACCCATATCTGCCCTTAACTCATCAGTCATAATTGGAGATGGTGCTTCTTCTAATAATTTTTGATGTCTTCTTTGAATTGAACATTCCCTATCTGCTGCATGAATAACATTTCCATGTTCATCAGCTAAAATCTGGAATTCAATATGACGAGGTTTTTCTAGATATTTCTCAATAAATACAGTTGAATCTCCAAAGTTTGTGGAAGCTACAGATTGTGTGGATTCAATAGCACGTACAAGTTCATCTTCTTCATATACTGCACGCATACCAATACCTCCACCTCCAGCAGAAGCTTTTACAATAACAGGATATCCAATTTGTCTAGCTATATCTTTAGCCTCATCAATATCACTAACACCTTCAGGAGTACCTTCAATAACAGGAACTCCTGCTTTTTTCATAAGATTTTTTGAGGTAATTTTATCTCCCATTTGTTTTATTGTTTCTCCACTTGGTCCAATTAGTTTAATTCCATTTTTTTCACATGCTTCTCCAAATTTAGGATTTTCAGCTAAAAATCCATAACCTGGATGTATTGCATCAGTATCTGATTCAAGTGCTATGTCAATAATTTTTTCAATATTTAAATATGATTTTGCAGGTGATGGATTACCTAAAGGATAACTCTCATCAGCATAATTTGTATATAAAGAAGTAGTATCTGCATCAGAATATATTGCAACACTTTCGATATCTAATTCACGACAAGCGCGCATTATCCTAATAGCTATTTCTCCTCTGTTTGCTATTAATATTTTATTAAACAATCTCAAAACCTCAATAAAAAATTTTTTTATATGTTATTATATTAT
>JABUVA010000003.1:4549-28471 GCA_021442885.1 Methanobrevibacter sp.
AAGAAAAAACTTGAAATTAAAATACAACAAATACCATCTCATCCTAATCCTAAGGTAAACCTAGAGCAGTATTCAACACCTGCGAATATTGCAGCGGATATTTTATGGAATGCATATACCTTAGGAGATATTTTTAATAAAAATATTCTAGATTTAGGTTGTGGTTGTGGTATATTTGCAATATCTGCATGTTTACTTGGTGCTAATAATGCAGTAGGTGTGGATATTGATATTGAATCTATTGAAATAGCTAACAAATACTCAACTAAATTTAAAATTGATAATATTGATTTTATAACATCAGACATTAATAATTTAGATGCTAATTTAAATATTGATACTATTTTTCAAAATCCTCCATTTGGATCTCAAAGATTTGCTACAAAAGGAATTGATTTAGATTTTATAAATAAAGCAGTTGAATTTAATTTCAATGTTATTTATTCATTTCACATGGCATCAACTGAGGAGTTTTTAGTTAATTATTTCTCAAAATTAAATTTAGAAATAACACATATATTTAGATATAATTTTAAAATTCCAAAAATATATGAATTTCATAGTGAAGAATTTAAAATAATTGATGTTATAGTAATTAGAGCAATAAAATCTAATTAAATATAATTTTATTAAGAGTATTTCTTTAAAACATAGAATAAATGAAGATATTAATATATAAAATATTAATAGTTCATGTCAATTAGGGCAATTAAACAATACATTTATATACTATTTTGTTCATAAATTTTATTAATATATTCTATGAGTTTATTATGTAGTATATTAACTACGGATATTATAATTGATATAATATTTTCAAATGTATGAGTCTTATTAGTGATAGCTATGTAAACTTAGCACAATGTTTATATATGTTTTTATACAAAATTTAATCTAATGTATAAAAATGAGCTATCTGTATTTATTCCAAATTCGTTTCTTTCTGAATCTAAAGATCTTAAAATACGTACCTATAAAATAGGGATTATTGGAAGAGCTTTAGCTGTTTACAAAGTAAACAAAGTTGTAATCTACAATGATGCGCAATTGAAAGATGAAGAAGGACAAGAAGATGGAGAATTTATTGCTGAAATTTTAAGTTTTATGAATACTCCTCAATATTTGAGAAAAAGAGCATTCCCTTTAAAACCAGAATTAAAGCATGTTGGAATTCTTCCTCCCCTTAGAACTCCTCACCACCCTGTTGATAAAAATCCACAGGTTGGAGATTACAGACAAGGTTTTACTGTAAAGAGAAATAATAAAGGAACTTTTGTAGATATAGGTATGGATAAACTTGCATTCTGCAAAGAGCAACTTAGTGTTAAGAAAATATTTAGCTTTAAAATCACTAAAATTGCTAAAAAAGAAGTAATTGTCACACCTGATGAACCAGATGACGTTTACTGGGGATATGATGTTATATCCTCTAATAAAAGTCTTAAAAATAGCTTGAAATTAATCAATCCTGATCTTGTTATTGAGACTACAAGAAAGGGAGATTCTATTAATTCTATTTTTAATGAATTAAGATTTAAAGTAGAAGATTGTACAAGTACTGCTATTTTGTTTGGTGGGCCTTATTCTTCAATTCAGGAAGATGTTTCTTCAGGAAAATGGGATTTATTCTCTATTAATACAATTCCTAGCCAAGGAACAGAAACTGTTAGAACTGAGGAAGCTGTTATTGCTACACTTTCTTTAGTTAACTTTATAAGATTTTAATTCGAACTCTAATTTTTTTAATTAGGGATTTTGCTCAACTTTTTATACATTTGAAGTTTTTAAGACTTTCTTATAGATTATATTATTGCAGATGATTTATACATTAAATAACCATTTTTTAAGTGGTTAAATTAAATTTAAATCTAGAATATATTAAATTTAATATTTATGGTAGTTATAACATTGGCTTTTAATTTATAACTATTTATAATGGCTTTAATAATTTTATTAAAGTTTAACTGGCTATTAATTAGCTATTTGTTAGAAAATTAATTAAAACTAATTAATTTAAAAAATAAAGGAAATTTAAATCAAAGGAGGTTAGATTAAATGGTAAGACATCACCAGCCAAGAAAAGGGTCTGTTGCTTTTAGTCCAAGAAAAAGAGTAGCAAAAGAGACTCCTAGAGTAAAATCTTGGCCAAAAAATGATGAACCAAAATTATTAGGCCTCGCGGGTTATAAAGTCGGTATGACACATGCTTTAGTGACAGAAACCGATAAAAACTCTCCAAGAAATGGTATGGATGTATTTACTCCTGTAACTGTATTGGAAGTACCGCCGGTCGTAGTAATGGGAATTAGAGCATACGAAAAAACTTCTCGTGGAATGAAAGTAATCACCGAAGTTCTTGCAGATAATTTAGATGAAGAACTCTCAAGGAAAATTTCACTTCCTAAAGAGTATAATAAATCTGAAGCTATTGCAAAAATACAAGGTGCATTAGAAAACACAGAAGATATTAAAGTTTTAGTACACACCAATCCTAAAGTAACAAGTGTACCTAAGAAAAAACCAGACATATTCGAGTGTGGTATTGGTGGAGCAACTCCAGAAGAAAAACTTAACACTGCATTAGAATTATTAGGTAATGAAGTAAGTGCAAGTGACATATTCAAAGAAGGTCAATTTGTTGATGCAATTGCAACTACAAAAGGAAAAGGATTCCAAGGTGTAGTTAAAAGATGGGGAATTAGAATTCAATATGGTAAAGCTGCTAGAAGTAGTAAAGCAAGACACGTAGGTTCTATTGGACCTTGGACTCCATCAAGAACTATGTGGACCGTAGCACAAGCA
This sequence comes from Methanobrevibacter sp., assembly GCA_021442885.1. GTDB lineage: Archaea > Methanobacteriota > Methanobacteria > Methanobacteriales > Methanobacteriaceae > Methanocatella. The sequence goes on from JABUVA010000003.1 coordinate 7,352, forward strand.
GGTCAAATGGGATACCATAAAAGAACCGAATTCAATAAAAAGATTTTAAAAATTGCATCTAAAGATGAAGTTGATCAAATCAACCCAGATGGTGGATTTTTACACTATGGTCTTGTTAAAAACGATTATGTTTTAGTAAAAGGCTCACTTCCAGGTCCATCTAAAAGATTAGTCATTTTAAGGGAACCTATCAGACCTAATAACAAGTCTGAAGATTTACCTCAAATAAACTATATAAGTACAAAATCTAAACAAGGGGTATAATCATGAAGGTAAATGTTTATTCAATGGAAGGGGAAGTTAACGGAGATATAGAACTTCCAGCTATTTTTAATGAAGAATACAGGCCAGATTTAATAAAAAGAGCAGTAATTTCTTCACAAACAGCAAGAGTTCAACCATGGGGAAACGACCCAATGGCTGGTAAAAGAACTAGTGCTAAAGGATGGGGTTCAGGTAGAGGTGCTGCAAGAGTCCCTAGGATTAAAAACGGAGCAAAAGCTGCTTTTGTACCAATGGCTATCGGCGGTAGACAAGCACATCCTACAAGATCTGAAAAAAATCATCATGAAAAAATTAACATAAAAGAAAGAAGATTTGCAATCAGATCAGCAGTTGCTGCAACTACTAATAAAGACTTAATTGAAGGAAGAGGTCATGTTACTGGTGAATTAGAACAATTCCCAATAGTAGTTGATGATGATATATGTTCTTTAAAATCCACTAAAGAAACTCGTGAAGTATTTAAAGCTTTAGGAGTTTATGATGATATTGAACGTGCTAAAAATAGTAAAAAAATCAGAGCAGGAAGAGGAAAAACTAGAGGACGTAAATATAAAAAATCTAAAGGACCTCTTTTAGTTGTTGGTGAAGATAAAGGCATCAGTTTAGGTGCAAGAAACCATGCAGGTGTAGATGTTGTATGTGTTGAAAACTTAAATGCAGAATTATTAGCACCAGGTACACATGCTGGAAGACTCACTATTTTTACTAAATCAGCAGTTGAAAAATTAGGAGGTTTGTTCCAATAAATTGGAAAAATAGGTGATTATTATGGATGTTTATTCAATTATTATCAAACCTCATGTTACTGAAAAAACCATGAATTTAATTGATCAAAATAATGAAATAGCTTTTGTTGTAAAACGTACTGCAAACAAAAGAACAATCAAAATAGCTTTTGAACAATTATATGAAGAAAAAGTAGAAAGAGTAAATACTCATATCACTCCTTATGGTGAAAAAGTAGCATATATTAAACTTGTTGAACCAGAAATGGCAGAAGATATTGCTATTAAAATAGGTGTATTCTAAGGAGGAATTTGAATGGGAAAACGATTAATAATTCAAAGAAGAGGAAGAGGAACTCCTACTCACCGTGTTGCTTCTCATCGTTTCAAAGATAAAATTAGATATAGATCTTACGATGCATTAGAAAAAGAAGGCAGTATTAAAGGTATTGTTACTGATATTGTACATGACCCAGCAAGAACTGCTCCTATTGCAGAAGTCAAATTCGAAAATGGTGAGAAAAAATTCATATTAGCTCCAGAAAGTATTCAAGTTGATGATGAAATCGAATGTGGTATTTCAGCACCAATTAAATTCGGTAATACTTTACCATTAGCTGAAATTCCTGAAGGAACTCCTATTTACGATATTGAAAATACTCCTGGAGATGGTGGTCGTTTTGTAAGATCATCTGGAACTTATGCTTCTTTAATTACTCATGATGCTAATCAATCTGTTGTTGAATTACCATCAGGTGAGTTAAAATATTTAAACCCACAATGCCGTGCAAGTATTGGTGTTGTAGCTGGAGGAGGAAGAAAAGAAAAACCATTCCTCAAAGCTGGAAACAGATGGCATGCTTACAAAGCTAAAGGTAAGAAATTCATGACCGTTAGAGGAGTAGCAATGAACGCAGTAGATCACCCTCACGGGGGAGGTAACAGACAACATCCTGGTCGTCCTACTACTATTTCAAGAGATGCACCACCAGGAAGAAAAGTTGGTTCTATTGCAGCTAGAAGAACAGGATTAAGAAGATAATAGAGGGTGTTTCATTGGCAAGAAAAGTATTTAAATATAAAGGTCATACTCTTGAAGAATTACAAGACATGTCTTTAGAGGAAGTTATGGAATTACTCCCAGCAAGACAAAGAAGATCTTTAAAAAGAGGTTTTTTACCAAGACAACAAATTGTTTTGGATAAAATGAGAAAATTAAACAAAGAAGGAACTAAAGATGGTAGACCAGTAGTAATCAGAACTCACTGTAGAGATATGGTTGTAATACCTGAAATGGTTGGTACTACCTTTGGAATTTATGACGGACATGAATTTGTTGAAGTAACTATTGTGCCAGAAATGATTGGTCATTACTTTGGTGAATATGCACCAACAAGAAAAAGCGTTCAACATGGGGACCCTGGTATGGGTGCTACAAGATCATCTATGTTCGTACCACTTAAATAAGGAGTTTAGATCATGGCAAATAGATATGCTTATAATAAAAAAGGTAATGAAGCAAAAACTGCACGTGCTATGGCTAAATCCCTTAAGATTTCCCCTAAACACAGTGTTGAAATTTGCAGAGCAATTAGAGGAATGGATGTCGAACAAGCTAAAGAATATTTAGAAAATGTTATTGATATGAAACAATCTGTTCCATTCAAAAGACATAACAAAAAAGTAGGTCACAGAAAAGGACAAAAAGGTTGGCCATCAGGAAGATACCCTGTTAAAGCATCTGCTGAAATTTTAAAAGTATTAATTAATGCTGAAGCTAATGCTGAATACAAAGGTATGGATACTGAAAAACTTTTCATTGAACATATTTCAAGTCATAGAGGAGTTGTAATCCAAGGAGCTATTCCAAGAGCATTTGGTAGAGTTACTCCGTTCAATACACCAACAACTCACATTCAAATAGTATTAAAGGAGGCTAACTAATGATAGAAAAAGATTTTGTCACTGAAGGCCTTAGAAGAACCAGAATTGACGAATATTTTGAAGAAGAACTCGAAAGAGCTGGATATGGTGGTATGGATGTACAAATAACACCTTTAGGTACTATGGTTGTAGTTTATGCAGAAAGACCTGGTATGGTTATTGGTAGAGGCGGAAAAAATGTAAGAAGCATCACCAATACTCTTAAAAATGAGTTCGGATTAGATAATCCTCAAATTGAAGTTAAAGAAGTAGAAACTCCAGAACTTAACCCAAAAATTATGGCTTATAAAGTAGCTAATATGTTACAAAGAGGAATGCACTTTAGAAGAGTTGCTTATTCCACTATACGTAGAATTATGGGTGCTGGAGCTCAAGGTGTTGAAGTCACTATTTCAGGTAAAATTAGAGGTTCAAGATCAGCTGTAGCTAAATTTGTAGAAGGTTATATCAAAAAATGTGGTGAACCATCTACTAGATTTGTAGAAGAAGGATTTGCTACAGTACAATTAAAACCTGGTGTTTTAGGTATTTATGTAAGAATTATGCCTCCAGCAACAATATTACCAGATACTGTTGAGATTCTACCTCCAACTGAAAAAATCGTTGAAGATGGCGAAGTTATTGCAGAAGGTGAAATGGAAATCGAAGAATCCATAACCCCTGATGATGAAGCTATTGTTGAAGACGAAGAATTAGTTGAAGAAATAGAAGACCTCGATGAATTAGAGGAAATAGTTGAAGAAGAAGATGCAGAAGCAGACAAGGATTAGTCATAGTGAGTTGTTACAATGGCGATTTTAAGAAGTAAAGAAATTTGGGACATGGAAGTCGATGAGATTCAGGAAAAATTAGTTGAACTCAAAGCAGAATTATCCAAAAATGTTTCTAAAAATGCAGCTGCAGGTGTTAATGAAAACCCTGGAAAAATTAGAGAATTGAAAAGAACTATTGCTCGTGTTCTTACAATTTTAAACGAAAAACAGAAGGAGAATTAAATGTCAAAAATCTGTGATGTATGTGGGCTTCCCGAAGAACTTTGTGTATGTGAAGAGATTGCACGTGAAGTTCAAACTGTTAAAGTTTTTACAGTTAGAAGAAGATTCGGTAAACTCATGACTATTATTGAAGGTATAGATGAGCACGATATCGATATTAAAGAATTGACAAAAACTCTTAAAGCAAAATGTGCTTGTGGTGGAACTTCCAAAAACAGTCAAATTGAACTCCAAGGAGATCATAAGGTTAAAGTTAAAGAAGTTTTATCCGATTTGGGTTTTTCATCAGACACAATCGAAATTCGCGAGTCTAAGAAAAACAATCGAAAAAGAAGAAGGTAATCTATCATTCGATAATAGATTTCGAATAATTCGGCTGATTGATTTCATGTGATAGTATGATAACACCAAAAAATTTAGTCCATCATGAGTTCATTGGATTAAATGTAAAGGTTATCAATAAATCAAACAAGTCTTTAAAAAGTTATGGTACTGTAATTGATGAGACTAAAAATACTATTAAAATTGAAGTCGAGGAAAATGGGAATTTTGTAGAGAAAATATTTCCAAAAGTCAGTTCAATTTTTCAATTTCAAATACCAACTGGTGAAATTATAGAAATTGAAGGCAATATTTTATCTATTCGTCCTGAAGATAGAATTAAAAAAAGATTTAAAAAAATTTAAAATGGTGATAATATGGTTGGGCTTAATGTTCAAGAACCAGAAACTATATGTGATGACCCTAATTGCCCTTTCCACGGGACATTACCAGTTAGAGGACAAATCCTTGAGGGTGTTGTTGTAAGTAACAAAGCTGAAAGGACTATTAGTGTCGAACGTAGTTACTATAAATTTATTAAAAAGTATGAAAGATACGAAAAGAGAAAATCTAAAATTAATGTTCATAAACCAGATTGTTTTGATGTAAAGGTCGGAGATGCTGTAAAAGTTGCAGAATGTAGACCTTTAAGTAAAACTAAACATTTTGTTTTAGTAGAAGTAAAAGGAGAGTAATTTTATGAAAGCATTAGCATCAAGCGTATCTAAAGCATTACCAATAGGAGCTACTCTTCAGTGTGTTGACAATACTGGTGCACGTGAAATCCAAATTATTTCTGTAAAAGGATTCAAAGGTGTACGTAGAAGACTCGATGTAGCTGGTGTAGGTGATTTAGTAGTAGCTTCTGTTAAAAAAGGTACTGCAGATATGAGAAGAGAAATCGTTAACGCAGTTGTTGTAAGACAAAAAAAGGAATTTAGACGTGCTGACGGACTTCGTGTTAAATTTGAAGATAATGCAGCAGTTATCATTACTCCTGAAGGAATATTGAAAGGATCTGAAATTAGAGGTCCTGTTGCTAAAGAAGCAGCTGACAGATGGCCTAGTGTAGGTAGTGCAGCAAGTATTTTAGTATAGGTGAAATAATGTCAAAACAACCAAGAAAACAAAGAAAAGCTCTTTACGATGCACCTGCACACAAACGTGGTAAACATTTAAGTGCTACTTTAAGTAAAGATCTAAGAGAAAAAATTGGTACAAGATCTTTACCTTTAAGAGTTGGAGATAAAGTAACTGTTCTCCGTGGTGACTTTAAAGGTCATGAAGGTAAAATCTTAGAAGTTGATTATACCAATTATAAAGTAAACATTGAGGAAGTAACATTATCAAAACCTGATGGAACTGCAATACTTCTTCCTGTAGACCCATCAAATTTAATGATAATTAAAGCTGATATGGATGATGATAGAAGAGCTAAAAATATAAAAGGAGATAATTAAAATGGCTAATATGGGTTCAAGAAAACATCTTAAAAGATATAAAGCACCAAAAACCTGGCCTATTCATCCTAAAGAAGATACCTGGACTGTTAAACCTTCAGCAGGGGCTCATGCAATTGATGAAGCTTTACCATTAACTTTAGTTATTAGGGACATTCTAGGATTAGCAGATAATTCTAGAGAAGCAAAAAGAATCATCAACTCAGGTAATGTTCTTGTAGATGGTAGAGTAATTAAAGATTATAAATTCCCAGTAGGATTTATGGATATTATTGAAATACCAAAAACTGGTGAATCTTATAGGGTGCTTTTAGATAATAAAGGTAGATTACAGTTAAAATCTATTGAAGAAAATGATTCTAAATTATGTAAAATTGTTAACAAAACTACCCTCAAAGGTGGAAAAACTCAATTAAATCTTCATGATGGTAAAAATATTATTGTTGAAGAATCTGACTTAAAAGTTGGAGATATTGTTGTTTTAGGTCTTTCTGAACAAGATATTAAAGAATCACTCTCATTAGAAGAAGGAGCTACTGTTCTTGTTACTGGTGGTAAACACACTGGTGAATTAGGAAAAATAAATGAAATTATTATTAATGATTCTTCTAATCCTAATACAATTATAATTGAAAACAGTGCAAAAGACAACTTTTTAACTTTAAAAGATTATGCTTTTGTTGTTGGAACTGATTCACCAATAATTGATTTATTGGAGGTTAATCAATGAATCCTATGAATGAAGTTCAAATTGAAAAAGTTACTGTTAATATAGGTGTTGGAGAAGCAGGTGAAAAATTATCTAGAGCTATTACTCTTTTAGAGGAAATGTTTGATCAAAAACCTGTTAAAACTTATTCAAAAGTAACCAATCCTGAATGGGGTATTAGAAAACGTCAACCAATTGCATGTAAAGTAACTTTACGTGGTGAAAAGGCTAATAAAGCTATTGACATGGTTTTAGAAGGAATTTATAGAAATATTAAACCAACTCAATTTGACAATCAAGGAAATCTTTCTTTTGGTATCAGAGAACATATTGATATTCCAGGTATGAAATATAACCCAGATATTGGTATTTTTGGTATGAACCTTTCAGTAACTTTTGAAAAACCAGGTTACAGGATTGCTAAAAGAAAAATCCAGCAAAAGAAAGTACCGCAAAAACATAGAATTTCTAAAGAAGAAACTATGAAATTTATGGAAGATAATTTTAATGTAAAATACATAACTGAATAGATTTATAGGTGATATTTTGCCAAGAAAATACGGAAAAGCTGCAAAAAAATGTAGTAGATGCGGAGATCATTCTGCAATGATTAGTAGATATGGACTCAATTTATGCAGACAATGTTTTAGGGAAATTGCTCCTAAAATAGGATTTAAAAAATATAATTAGAGGTAGTTTAATATGAGTCTTATGGATCCTCTTGCAGATGCTTTAACTAACATTAGAAATAACGAATTACAAGTAAATGATTCTTGTGTTATTTCTCCTGCTTCAAATTTAATTGGAGAAGTTTTAAGCACAATGCAAAAAGAGAATTATATTGGAAATTTTGAGTATGTTGATGATGGCAGGGCAGGAAAATTCTTAGTTGAATTAGATGGTAACATAAATAAATGTGGTGTTATCAAACCACGTCATGCTGTTAAAAAAGATGAATTTGAGAAATTTGAAAAAAGATATTTGCCAGCAAAAAACTTTGGTATTTTAATAATCACAACTCCTCAAGGAATTATGACTCACAATGAGGCAAAAGAAAGAGGAATTGGTGGACGTTTGTTGGCTTACATGTACTAGGTGATTATATATGGTAGTAGCTGCAGCTATAAGGGAAGAAATTGAAATCCCTGAAGGCGTTGAAGTTATAATTGATAAAAATGTGGTCTCTATAAAAGGGCCAAATGGAGAAGACTCCAGAAAATTTACTTACGCAGGTGTAAGTATTAAAGCAGAAGATGATGTTGTACTTTTAGAAACTGCATTTCCAAAAAAGAAAGATAAAGCAATGATTGGAACTACAAAAGCACATATAAGTAACATGATTAAAGGTGTTACTGAAGGGTTTACTTATACAATGAAAATTGTATTTGCTCACTTTCCAATGACTGTAAAAGTAAATGGCAACATTGTCAATATCGATAATTTCCTTGGAGAAAGACACCCAAGAAAAGCTAACATTGTTGGCGATTCTAAAGTTTCAATTAAAGGTGATGAGGTAACAATTACCGGTATTAATAAAGAGCACGTTGGTCAAACCATGGCTAACCTAGAACAAGCAACCAAAATTAAAGGAAGAGATCCTAGGGTATTCCAAGATGGAATATATTTAATTAGCAAAGAATAGGTGATTTTAATGGCTAATAAAAGATTTAAAAGACAAGAATATGCTCGTTATAAAAAGCTTGGAATCAAATGGAGAAGGCCTAGAGGAAAAACCAGTAAAATGAGAAGATACGAAGCAGGAAAACCAGCAATGCCTGCTATTGGTTATAGGACTCCAAAATCTACTAGGTATTTACATCCTTCAGGATTCAAAGATGTTCTTGTAAAGAATATGAAAGAATTAGAAGCTCTTGATCCAGTTTCTGAAGCTGCAAGAATCAGTGCTTCTATTGGTAAAAGAAAAAAAGATGAAATGCTTCAAAAAGCATATGAACTTGGTATTAAAGTTTTAAATAAATAATTATGTATCATATTTATTAAAGTAATGCTAATAAGGTTATAATTAGTTTTTACTGATAAATAATTAAAATTAAAGGGACTTTATAGATTAAAATTAATAATCGGCTATAATGCGGAGGATTATATATATGAATCTTACAACTCAAAAAAGATTAGCTGCTAGCATTCTTAAAGTAGGTCTCAATCGTGTATGGATTGACCCTGAAAGAATGGAAGAAGTTTCTAGGGCAATTACTAGAGAAGGGGTTAAACAGCTAATCAATAGTGGTGCTATTAAAGCAAAACCTAAAAAAGGAATTAGTAGCTATCGTTCTAAAAAGATAGCAGAACAAAAAGCAAAAGGAAAAAGAAAAGGTGCAGGTAGTAGAAAAGGTGGAAAGAAAGCACGTACTCCTAAAAAGAAAGCATGGATGACTACTATTAGGGCTTTAAGAAAAGACTTAAAAGAAATGCGTGCAAATGATGAAATTGATGCTACTACATACCGTAAATTATATAACATGGCTAAAGGTGGGGCTTTCAGAAGTAAATCTTACATGAAAAACTACGCCCGTGACCATGATTTAATCAAATAGGGGGAATAAAAGTGGCAAGTGGATCAAATTACAAAATACCTTTTAGAAGGAGAAGAGAAGGAAAAACTGATTACGCAGCTAGAATGAAATTAGTACATTATGATAAATCTCGTTTAGTTGTTAGACTTTCCAATGCTCATGTAACTGTTCAAATTATTGATTATGCTCCTGAAGGAGATTTAACCTTAGCTTCTGCTGTTAGTAAAGAATTACCTAAATTTGGATATTTAGGTGGATTAAGCAATATTTCAGCTGTTTACTTAACTGCTTATCTCGTAGCTAAAAGAGCTTTAGCTAAAGGAATTGATGATGCGATTTTAGACATTGGTTTAAAATCTCCTATCAGAGGATCAAAAGTTTTCGCAGCTCTTAAAGGTGCTGTTGATGCAGGTTTAGATGTTCCTTATGGTGACTTTATTTTCCCAGATGATGAACGTATTAGAGGGGAACATATTGCTGCATATGCAGAATCTTTAGATGATGATGAATTAAATGAAAAATTCTCTAAATATTTAGAAAGAGGTCTTAATCCTGTAGATTTACCTGAGAATTTTGAGGAAGCTAAAAAGAATATTGATGAGGCAGAGGTATAACTATGAGCTTTAATATGGATGAATGGGAACCTAAAACTAAAATAGGTAAACAAGTTAAAGACGGAACTATCACTGATATCGATGAAATCTTTGAAAAAGGTCTTCCAATTATGGAATTAGAAATAGTTGATTCATTAGTTCCTGATTTAGAAGAAGAAGTAATGGATGTTAACTTAGTTCAAAGAATGCACAAATCTGGTAGGAAAGTTAACTTTAGAGTTATTGTGGCTGTAGGTAACAAAGATGGTTATGTTGGTTTAGGCCAAGGTAAAGCTAAAGAAGTTGGTCCTGCAATTAGAAAAGCTGTTGATAATGCTAAATATAACCTTATTAAAGTTAGAAGAGGCTGTGGAGATTGGGGTTGTGTTTGTGGAAGAGAACACACAGTACCTTTCAAAGTTACAGGTAAAACAAGTAGTGTAAATGTAACTTTAATGCCTGCTCCTGCTGGTGTTGGTTTAGTAGTTGGTGATGTTGGTAAAACTATTTTAAAACTTGCAGGTATCCATGATGTATGGTCTCAAACTTTTGGTCAAACCCAAACTACTGTTAACTTTGCTAATGCAGTTTTCCAAGCTTTAAAAGAATTAAGTGCTATTAAAGCTAGTGAAGGTGACCTTAAAAAAATGGGAGTTAACTACTAATTGGTGATAAAATGTTTTTAGTTATTAGAGTTAGAGGAACAACTGGGGTTATTCAAAACATTGCTGATACTTTAGATATGTTAAGACTTAATAGAATTAACCATGCTGTTTTAGTTGAAGAAAACCCTAGTTACAAAGGTATGCTTCAAAAAGCTAAGGATTATATTACTTGGGGTGAAGTTACTCCTGAATTAATCGCAAAAATCATAGCTAAAAGAGGTAGAATTGTTGGTGGAAAACCAGTTACTGATGAATATGTAGCTGAAAATTCTGATTATGCTTCTATTGAAGAATTAGCTAATGCTATTTACAATAATGAAGTAAAATTAGCTGATTTAGATATTAAACCTGTATTCCGTTTACACCCTCCAAGAAAAGGATATGAAGGCATTCGTCATGCTATTAATGAAGGTGGTTCTTTAGGTTATAGGGGAGAAGATATTGCAGATCTTGCAATCAAAATGCTTTAAGGTGATTTTATGATTAGATCAAAACGTAAAATTAATAAATTAAGAGGTTCCAGATCCAATGGTGGAGGTTGTACCAAAAAACGTAGAGGTGCAGGTAACAAAGGTGGAAAAGGTAAAGCTGGAGCTTCTAAACAACATTGGACTTGGACTGCAAAATTCGATCCAGATCATTATGGAAAACATGGTTTTAAAAGACCAAGTAAAATGATTAAAAAAACAAATCCTGTTAATTTAGTTTATTTAGAAGAAAAAGCAGATGAATTTATTGATTCTGGAAAAGCTTCTGTTGAAGGAGATGCAATTGTTATTGATGTAACTGATTTAGGCTTTGATAAAGTTTTAGCAAAAGGAAATATTACTAAAACTTTCAAAATCTATTCTCCTAAATTCTCTGCATCTGCTGTAGAAAAAATTGAAGAATTAGGTGGAGAAGCTATAGAATTATAGTTTTTCCTTTTTTTATTGAGGAAGTAAAATGTCATTCTTAGAAAATTTTGAGCCGTTGTTTAGGTTAATTCCTGAGGTTAAATCTCCTGTACATAGGGAAGATTTTAATGAAAAACTTAAATGGACAGCTTTGATTTTGGTTTTGTATTATTTTTTAACTCAAATACCATTGTTTGGGCTTAGTCCTGGTGCTGTTGATCAGTTTGCACAGTTAAGAGCTGTTATGGCAGGTAGTTTTGGTTCTATTCTTACATTAGGAATTGGTCCAATTGTTACTGCATCTATTGTATTGCAATTATTAGTGGGTTCAAAACTTCTAGACTTGGATTTATCTTCTCATAAGGATAAGTCTCTTTTCCAAGCTTCTCAAAAAGTTTTATCTATTGTATTTACAATTTTTGAGGCCGGTGTTTTAGTATTAACTGGAAGTTTAATTCCAATTGATAATTCTTATATTGGAATTATTTTCCTCCAACTAGTAATTGGAGCGATTTTAGTTATATATCTTGATGAAGTAGTATCTAAATGGGGATTTGGTAGTGGTATTGGTTTATTCATCGCTGCTGGTGTATGTCAAGCTATTATAGTAGGTACATTTGGGTTTATACCTACTAATGGTATGTTACCAGGAATTATCCCTAGATTTATCGCGTCCTTCTGGACAGGTGTTGATTTCGCAATATTAATTCCTTTAATAGCTACTATCTGTGTATTTTTAGTAGTTGTTTATGGTGAATGTATGAGAGTTGAAATTCCAATTTCTCATGGTCAAGTTAAAGGACATGGAAGAATTAGAGGATCTGTTGGTAAATATCCATTAAAATTTGTTTATGCAAGTAACATGCCAGTTATTCTTACTAGTGCATTGCTTGTTAATGTTTCACTACTTGCTAGTGTATTTCAAAAAATTGGAGCTCCGATTTTAGGACAAATTGATAATGGTAAAGCAGTTAGTGGTATTGCATGGCTTTTATCTACTCCGTCGGATTATAGTATGATTTTCACTGAACCAATTCATGTTATTATATATGCAATTTTCTTCTTACTTTGTTGTATGTTATTCTCATACCTGTGGGTTGAAATTAGTGGTTTAAATGCTAAGAAAATTTCAAAACAATTATATGATTCAGGTATACAGATTCCTGGATTTAGAAGTAGTAAACATCAGCTTTATAAAATCTTAAAGAAATATATTCCAGCACTTACTCTTGTTAGTGGGGTTTATGTAGGTCTGATTGCATTTGCTGCTGACCTTACTGGTGCTTTAGGTGGAGGTACTGGTGTTTTACTTACTGTAGGTATTATTCATAAACTTTATGAAGAGATGGCTGAAGAACAACTCATGTCATCTAATCCTGTGTTAAGGAAATTTTTAGGAGGAGATTAATCCTCCAATTTATTATTTTAAGAGGGATATAAATGAAATTAGTAGTAGTAACAGGTATTCCTGGTTCTGGCAGTACAACAGTACTTAGTAAAGCACTTGAAGAAGTCGATTATATCCATTTAAATTATGGGGATATAATGACTGAGATTGCTATTGAGGAAAAACTTGTAGAAAATAGAGATCAATTACGTAAATTACCAGCTGAAACTCAAAAAATTATTCAAAAAAAAGCTGCTAAAAGAATTAAAGAAAAATCTGAGTCTGAGAATGTTATTGTTGATACACATTGTACAATTAGCACTCCTGATGGATTTTTACCAGGTCTCCCTATTTGGGTTCTTGAAGAATTAAAACCTAGTAACTTTATCTTAATAGAGGCTAATCCTGATGAAATAATTTATAGAAGATTATCTGATGAAACTCGTGTTAGAGATGTTGAAAAAGCTAAGAATATTAAGCTTCATCAAGAGATTAATCGTGCAACAGCTATGGCTTATGCAACTTTAACTGGAGCTACTGTTAAAATTATCGAAAATCATGATAACCATTTACCTGGAACAGTTTCAAGAATGGTAGATGTTTTGAATAAATAAATTTGGAGAAAACTATGTTTGACGTGATACTTAATGCATTAAATACTATATTTAATCCAATTATTAGTATTGATCCAACACCAAGTAATCCTGTTTTAACAGTTTTTATTATTGCATTTATTATTTCTTTAATAACTACTGTTGCTAATAAGTTATTAGTTGATCAAGATGAGATGAATGAGATTCAACAGAGATCAAAGGATTTTCAAAAGAAATTTAGAGATGCTCAAAAAAGAGGTGATGGTAAGGAGTTAGCTAAACTCCAAGCTCAACAAGCTGAAATGATGAAAGATCAAAGTAAAATGATGAGTAACTCATTTAAACCTATGATTGTTACTTTAGTTCCAATTCTTTTAATATTTTGGTGGATGAGATCATCTATTATTAGTGGTATTATAGTTCAAATGCCACCAGCTGCATATTATTTATCTTTGACTCCAATTTGGCACTTTATTGGTCAATTCATTTACGGTGGACATCCATCTACTGAACTTGTTATTGGTTGGTTGTTATGGTATATGATTTGTACATTTGGTATGAGTCAAATTCTAAGAAAATATTTAGGATTTAAACAGGGATTCTAAATAAACATTTATTAATAATGAATTCGAAATAGTATATTATTCTATTTTGAATTCGCTATTACACATTTTATTAAAATTTTTATATTAATATTATATTAAGGTGATTAAATGCCTGCAATGAGATATAGATCAAGATCATATAAAAGAGTTCGTAAAAACACTCCTGGTGGAAGGAATGTTTTAAGATACAAAAAGAAAAAACCATCTAAGCATGTTTGTGCTGAGTGTGGTCAAGTATTACATGGAGTTCCTCGTGGACGTCCTTATGAAATTAATAAATTATCAAAATCTAAAAAAAGACCTAATCGTCCTTACGGCGGATATTTATGTTCTAAATGCGCTCGTAAATTATTTAAAAATGAGGCTAGGGGAAAATGATTATAACTATCGGTGGACTTGCTGGAACGGGAACTACTACAGTTACTGAATTATTATCAGAGAAGTTGGATATTCCTTCTATATCATCTGGNNNAATTTTTCGACAAATGGCTAAAGAGAGAGGTATGTCTGTTTTAGAATTCTCTGAGTTTGCTGAAAATAATAAGGACATCGATATTGAAATTGATAATAGACAATGTGAGATTGCTAAATCTTCTGAAAATCTTATTATTGAAGGAAGACTTTCCGCCTATTTTGTTGAAGCAGATTTAAAAGTTTGGTTAATTACACCATTTGATGTTAGATCTGCTAGGATTGCAGATAGGGAAGATAAAAGTATTGATTTAGCAATGGATGAAATTAAAATACGTGAAAATAGTGAAGCTTTAAGGTATAAAGACATTCACGATATTGATATATCCTCTATGGATATATATGATTTAGTTATTAATTCAGGAAAGTTTTTACCTGAAGAGATAGCTAGTATAATTATTAATACATTAAAGGTGATTTAAATGGCATCAATCGAAGTAGGAAGAGTATGTGTAAAAACTGCTGGAAGAGAAGCAGGTGAAAAATGCGCTATTGTAGAAATTATTGATGAAAATTTTGTAGAAGTTGTTGGTGAAAGTGTAAAAAATAGAAGATGTAATATCAACCATTTAGAACCAACCGCTGATACTATCGATGTTTCTGGCGATATTGAAGCAGTTAAAGCTGCTTTAGCTGACTTATAAATTGAATAATTTAATAATTATTCAACTTATACTATTTTTTAATTTATTTTCTGTGATTTTAATGAAAAGTAACTTAGTTGTTAAATCTAATTGTTTTACCGGTGCTGATTTTGGATGCAAACCTGAAGATAGGCCCATTGAAGAATATATTTCTAAAAGTGTTATTAATTTAGATAAACCTTCTGGACCAACTTCTCATGAAATAGATGCATGGGTTAAAAAAATATTAAACTGCAATAAATCAGGACATGGTGGTACACTTGATCCTAAAGTAACAGGTGTGCTTCCAGTGGGAATTGATGATGCAACTAGGGCAATTCAACTTCTTTTAACAGCTCCTAAAGAATATGTTTGTTTAATGACATTACATGATACAGTTAATGAAGATAAAATTAGGGAAGTTTTTAAAGAGTTTACTGGAAAAATTTATCAGTTACCTCCAGTTAAATCTGCTGTTAAAAGAGAATTAAGGACCCGTAATATTTATTATTCAACAATTTATGAAATTAAGGGTCGAGATGTATTATTTAGAATTGGTTGTGAAGCAGGAACTTATGTTAGAACATATTGTCATAATATTGGTGAAGCTTTAGGTGTTGGAGCACATATGGCTGAGCTTAGAAGAACACAAGTAGGTTCTTTTAATGAGAAAAATCATTTAGTAACCTTGCAGGATGTTACTGATGCATATCATTTTTGGAAGGAAGATGGTGATGAATCCTTTTTAAGAGAGGTTTTACTTCCAATGGAGCGTGCTGCTGATTATTTGCCTAAAGTTATTATTAAGGATTCTGCTGTTGATGCAATATGTCATGGAGCAGATTTAGCTAGTGGTGGAATAGCTAAATTATCTGATAATATTCAAATTAATGATTTTGTAGCTATTGAATCTTTAAAAGGAGAATTAGTAGCTGCNGCTGCTGGAAATGCTTTATTTAATACTGATGAAATTTTGTCTGCTAATTCAGGATTTGTTGTTAAAACTTCTAAAGTTTTCATGAAACCTAATATTTATCCAAGATTATGGAAATAAATTATTAAAATTAATATTTTTTCATTGAAATTAAATAAAAACAATACCTTTATATAGTTGTTTATTTATATATTATTGTATCATGTTAGTTTATAACATGAAGGCAAAGTATCTTCTTTTTTGATGTTACTTAGCTATTTTAAGTAATATGCCGAGATAGTCTAGCCTGGTAAGGCGCAAGACTGGAAATCTTGTGGGGCCTGTCCCCGCCTGGGTTCAAATCCCAGTCTCGGCGTTTATTAGTTTTTAATAATTTTTTTATAAAAATTTAATTATAAATTAATTGTTAAACTGATATTTTGCACTCTTAGTTTCTTACTAAGTTTTAAACTGTTGAAAAAAACTGTGTTTTACATTTAAGTAAAACATTCGAATCTATTATTTTACGTCTCGTAGGTTCGCTCTATAAATGGAGGTTATTTAATGGAAGACGATTTTAAGCATTTAGTGCGTATTTCTAGAAAGGATGTAGATGGAAATAAAACCATTGAACAAGCTTTAACTGAGATTAAAGGTATAGGCGTATCTTTATCTAAAACCATTTGTCTTACTTTAGGTCTTGACTTAACTTCTCAAATGGGTTATATTAAGGATGAAGATGTATTAAAAATTGAAGAAATTTTAGAAGATCCTAAAAAATTTGACATTCCTAATTGGATGTTAAATCGTAGAGAAGATTACGAAACTGGTGATGATATTCATTTAATTGAATCTGATCTCGATATGGTTTTAAGAGATGATTTAAACAGAATGAAAAAGACTAGAAGTTACAAAGGTATAAGACACGAACGTGGTTTACCTGTAAGAGGTCAAAGAACTAAATCTACTTTCAGACACAGTTCTACAGTTGGTGTAAGTCGCTCTAGATAAACTATTTTTTTATATTGAATTAATCAATATTTTATTATTCATATTGAAGGAGATGTTTCAATGGGACAACCTAGAAAAGCAAGGAAAAAGTATAATACACCACCACATCCTTGGAATGCAGAAAGAATTAAAAATGAAAATAAATTAATGACTAAATACGGCTTAAAAAACAAAAAAGAAATTTGGAAAGCTGATACTTTAGTTAGAAGATACAGTAGGGAAGCAAGATATTTACTTGGGTTCTCTAAAGATCAAATGCAAGCTGAAAAAAGAGAATTATTAAATCACTTAGCTAGAACTGGTGTTTTAGCCGAAGGTGCGGCTCTTGAAGATATCTTAAATTTAACTGTTGAAGATATTTTAAGAAGAAGATTACAAACAGTTGTATACAAAAAAGGTTTAGCACGTACTCCTAAAGAAGCTAGAATGTTTGTAGTTCATGGCCACATAACATTAAATGGTAAGAAAATTAACTCACCAAGTTATGTTGTATTAAAAGGACAAGAAGATGATATTGGATTCTACAAATCTTCTCCTGTTGCTAAACAAATTGAAGAATACAACAATAATAGAAATAAGGCTAACGTTGAAGAAAATACTGAATAAAAGGTGTAATTATGTCTAAAAATGAAAAATGGGGTATTGCAAATATCTATTCATCATTCAATAACACTATTATAACTGTTACTGATATTACTGGTGCAGAAACCATTTCTCAATGGTCTGGTGGAAAAGTAGTTCGTGCAGACAGACAACAAGCTTCACCGTTTGCTGCAATGGCTGCTGCTAATAGAATTGCTGATGATGCTAAAGAAAAAGGATTTGTTGGATTACATATTAAAGTAAGAGCTCCTGGTGGAAATGGACCTAGAAGTCCAGGACCTGGTGCACAAGCAACTATTCGTGCTTTAGCAAGAGCTGGAATTAAAATAGGTAAAATTGAAGATATTACTCCTATTCCACACGATGGTACTGGAAGACCTGGTGGTAAAAGAGGAAGAAGAGTATAAATTTAAGAGGTTTAATTATGGAGATTGAAGTTAAAAGTCAGAGTGATAATGAAATTGTTTTCATTATCCGTGATGCAGAGGTGCCTTTTGTAAATGCTATTAGGAGAATGGCAATGGTTAATGTTCCTAAAATAGCTATTGAAGATGTCAATATGATTAAAAATAATTCTGCAATGTTTAATGAGGTACTTGCTCATAGATTAGGTTTAACTCCTTTAGTTTCTAATATGGATGTAATTGAAGGATTGCCTTTACCTGAAGATGAGGATTATGAAAAACATCCAGGTATTGGATTTTCTTTAATCGAAGAAGGACCTAAAGAAGGTGAAGAAACTAAGGTTATTTATTCTAAACATTTAATTTCTTCAGACCCAAAGATTAAACCGGTATATGATACCATTCCTTTGGTAAAACTCAAACCAGGACAAAGTCTAAATATTGAAGCTTTTGCTAAAGTTGGTTATGGAAAAGAACACGCAAAATGGATGCCAACTACTGTCTGTACTTATAAACAATATCCAGAAATTACTTTTAATGATGATGCTAATATTGACTATGATTGTGCAAATGCATGTCCTAGAGGTATTTTAAAAGCAGATAGAAGATCTAAAGTTATTAAAGTTTTGGATATTGAAGATTGTAGTATGTGTAAAAGTTGCGTAAGAGCTTCACAACAAAATGGCTTAAACTACATTAATGTAGGGTATCATAATAATGATTTTATATTTAGAATAGAAACTGATGGATCAATGTCACCTAAAGAGGTTTTATTACAAGCATGTGATAAATTAGGTGAAAAAGCAGAAAATTTTATCAGTTTTGTTGAAAATGGAGGGTAAATAATGGTTAAGAAATCAACAAAAACAAATCCTAACCTTATTGAACTTATTAAAAAACTTAATGATAAATCTAATAGTGAAAATGCAGCTATTTGGAAAGATGTTGCTAAAAGACTTTCAAGAGCTAATAGAAAAACAGCTGAAGTAAACCTTTCAGATATTGCAAGAACTGCAGATGCTGACGATACTGTTTTAATTGCTGGTAAAGTTTTATCTAATGGTGATTTAGATAAAAATGTAAATGTTGTAGCTTTTAAATTTTCAGCTAAAGCTCAAGAAAAAATTGAAAAAGCTGGTGGAGAATGTATCTCTATTGAAGAAATTATGGAAACTAATCCTAAAGGAAGCAACATTATAATTATGGGATAATTTAGGGATGTGCGTTTTAATGATTATAATAGATGGAGAAGGTCATGTATTAGGAAGATTAGCTAGTGTTATTAGTAAAAATCTTCTCAATGGTGAGGAAGTAGTTGTTCTCAATGCTGAAAAAATTATGATTACTGGTAACAAAGATTGGGCTTATGCAAAATATAAACAAAGAGTAGATAGGGCAAGTATATCTAACCCTCGTGATTTAGGTCCTAAATATCCTAGAAGGCCGGATGATATATTCAGAAGAACTGTTAGGGGAATGTTACCATTTAAAAAAGCAAAAGGCCGTACAGCTTTCAAAGGATTAAAAGCTTTTGTTGGTGTACCTGCTGAGTATGCTGATTCAGAAATTGTTAATGTTCCTGAAGCAGAATTAAGAGACCTTAAAAAAGGTATTGAATTAGGAGAAGTTTCTAAACTTTTAGGAGCTACTTTCTAGATTAATGGATGTGTAATTATGGTAAAAGTAGAACATACCAGTGGAAAACGTAAAACAGCTATTGCAAGAGGTACTGTTAAAGAAGGAACTGGAAAAGTTAGAATTAATAAAGTTCCTTTAGAATTATATTCACCTGAACTTGCACGTTTGAAATTACGTGAACCATTAACTATAGCAGGAGATCTTGCTGATGAAGTGGATTTCGATATTCACGTAGTTGGTGGTGGAGTAATGGGTCAAGCTGAAGCTGCACGTATGGTAATTGCAAAAGGACTAGTTAAATGGTCTAATGACATGGATTTAAAAGAAAAATTCATTCAATATGATAGAACCATGTTAGTAGGAGACCCAAGACGTTCCGAACCTAAAAAATACGGTGGTCCTGGTGCAAGAGCACGTAAACAAAAAAGTTACAGATAAACTCTGTACTTTTATATTTTAAAATTTTAAAAAAGATGATATAAATGATTCCTATAAGATGCTTAAGTTGTGGAAAACCTGTCTCTGCTTACTTTGATGAATATAACAAAAGAGTAGCTAGTGGTGAGAAATCAAAAGATGTTCTTGATGATTTAGGTTTAAATAGATACTGTTGTAGAAGAATGTTAATTTCTCATGTAGAAACATGGGAGTAAATTCGTGCAAGTTGTAGGGATAATTTTTTATTTAAAAATTTAATCGGTAACGAATGCATAAATATTGGAGTAATATTATGACTACAAAAAATTTAACAAGGTTTGAAAAAGCTAGACTTCTTGGTGCAAGAGCAATACAAATATCAATGGGGGCTCCTTTAGATGAAGATATTGAAAAAGAAGCGAAATCCCTAAATATTTTGGATCCTATTGATATTGCTTATTTAGAGCTTAAAGCAAACAAGTTACCATTAGATGTGATTAGAAGAGAATAGATAGATTTCTATTTATTCAACTTCAATCTATTAAAAAAAATAAAAAATACCATTTTAAAACCTATTAAGAGAATTACTAATTTTTGATTAAATATAGGTTAAATGGTAATAAATTAATTGACACTGAGGTGTTATTTTTGGATAGTATAATAGAAGATGTTCAAGTTCGTAAGATTTTGGATAGCAGAGGAAACCCAACTGTGGAAGTAGATATACTTACATGGGGAGGTTTCGGTAGAGCTGCTGCACCAAGTGGGGCAAGTACTGGTTCAAGAGAAGTAGTATCATTCCCTGAAGGTGGAGTAGATGTAATTATAACTGAAATTGAAGAGGTTATTTCATCTGAATTAATTGGAATGGATGCAGAAGACCTTGTAACTATTGATGAATTATTAAGAGAAGTTGATGGAACCGATAATCTTTCAGCTATTGGTGGAAATACTACTGTAGCTGTTTCAATGGCTGTTGCTAAAGCAGCTGCTTCATCATACAATTTACCATTATACAGATACTTAGGTGGTAATTTTGTTAATGAATTACCTTTCCCACTTGGTAATATGATGAATGGTGGTGCTCATGCAGGTATTAATGCACCTGACATCCAAGAGTTTTTAGTTGTTCCTATTGGTGCTAAAAATATGGTTGAAGGAGTATTTGCAAATGCAGCTATTCATAAAAAATTAAAAGAATTAATCCAAACTAAAGATTCTAACTTTACTGGAGGTAAAGGAGATGAAGGTGGATGGGTTCCTAATATTACTAATGATGCTGCATTAGAAATTCAATCTAAAGCATGTGAAGAAGTTGGTGATGAACT
>JABUVA010000003.1:28485-31391 GCA_021442885.1 Methanobrevibacter sp.
CCTTCTTTAGATATGGCTGCTTCTGAAATGTGGGATGCTAATAAAGGTAAATATGTATATGCACAAGATGGTGTTGAAAGAGATACTGGTGAACAGATTGAGTTTGTTAAAGACATTATTGAAACTTATAATATGTTTTATGTAGAAGATCCATTTGATGAAGCTGACTTTGATGGTTTTGCTCAATTAACTGCAAAAGTTGGAGATAAATGTTTGATTTGTGGTGATGATTTATTTGTAACAAATAAAGAAATTTTAGCTAAAGGTATTGAAATGAATGCTGCAAATGCTATTATTATTAAACCAAATCAAATTGGTTCTTTATCTGAGACTTATGCTACTGTTAAATTAGCTAAAGAAAATAATATAGTTCCTGTTGTATCCCATAGATCTGGTGAAACAACTGATGATACAATTTCACACTTAGCAGTTGGTTTAGGTTCTCCAATGATTAAAACTGGAGCTATTGGTGGAGAAAGAATAGCTAAATTAAATGAGTTAATACGTATTGAAGAGGAAATTTCAAATCCTAAAATGGGTACTTTTAATTAAATTTAATGAGGTATTAAAATGGCTAAAGTTACAATTGACCAAAGTAAGTGTGAAGGTGCAGACTGTTGTGAATGTGTAGATGTTTGCCCTATGGAAGTAATTGTTCTTGAAGGAGATAAAGTAGTAGTTAAAAATCCTGATGATTGTAGTTTTTGTGAAGTCTGTATGGATGTTTGTCCTCAAGAATGTGTTAATGTTGAAAATGATTATTAATTTAGAGAAAATGGTGATAAAATGGCAAATAATGAACTTTTAATTGATTTAGACAATTATTTAGCAGCTGGTTTACATATCGGAACCCAACAAAAAACTAGCGATATGGAAAAATATATATTTAGAGTAAGATCCGATGGTTTATATGTATTAGATATTCAAAAAACTGATGAAAGAATTAGACAAATTGCAAAACTTTTATCAAAATATGATCCTGAAGATATTTTAGTAGTAGCTACAAGACAATATGGTCAAGCTCCTGTTAAAAAATTTGGTGAAATTACTGGTGCTAAAACTATTCCTGGAAGATTCATTCCTGGAACTTTAACTAATCCTTCTTATGCTAAATTTATTGAACCTAAAATTATTGTTGTAACTGATCCTAGGTCTGATGCACAAGCTATTCTTGAATCTAAACAGAATGGTATTCCTGTTATTGCTTTATGCGATACTGAAAACTTATTAAGTTTTGTTGATATTGCAATTCCTGTTAACAACAAAGGTAGAAAAGCTATTGCTTTAGTTTACTGGTTACTTGCAAGACAAATCTTAAGAGAAAAAGGAGATATTCCTGAAGATGGAGATTTAGAAATTGAAGCATCTGACTTCGAGTTAAAATTCTAATTTGATAGTATGATAAGAAAACCTGCTGTTAGTGGAGCTTTTTACCCTGATACAAAAGAAGGGGTTGAGGAAGTTATTAAAGATTGTTACTTATCTCCTTTTGGTGTAGGTAAGCTTCCAGTTGATGCCAAAGATTTTGATGGTAAAGATTACCCTATTAATGTAATGGTTCCACATGCAGGATTTATTTATTCAGGACCTGTTGCTTCATATAGCTATTATGAAATAGCTAAAAATGGAATCCCTGATGTTTTTATTATATTGTCTCCTAACCATACAGGATTTGGTAGTGATGTTTCTGTTTTCAATGAGGGGGAGTGGATTACTCCTTTAGGGAATGTGAATGTTGATAAAGAGTTTGCAGATGCTATAATTGACTTTTCAGATATTGCATCTTCAGATTTTGATGCTCATATTCATGAACACAGTATTGAAGTTCAACTACCATTTTTACAATTTTTATCTGATAATTTCAAAATAGTTCCTATAACAATGAAATCTCAAACAATTGTTTCTGCAAATGATATTGCATCTGCTATTGTTAATGCTGGTGAAAAGTTAGGTAAATCCTATTGTGTTATTGCAAGTACTGATTTATCACATTTTAACACACAAGAGAGAGCTAATATTGTTGATAAATTTGTTTTAGAGGATATTGGAAATATGGATGAATTTAAACTGATGGAGGAAATAATTCAATATAATATAACAATGTGTGGATATGGTCCTGTAATGGCCAATATTATTATTTCCAAGTTAACTGGTAAAAATGAAGTTGATATTTTAGCTTATGCTACAAGCGGAGATATTTCAGGTGATTTTTCCAGAGTTGTTGGTTATTCTTCAGCTATATTTAAATAGGTGTTTCAAATGCAAGCTATAGCTTCTGCCCCAGCTAAAACAATTTTATTCGGTGAACATTCAGTAGTTTATAATGAGCCTGCAATTGCAGGGGCTGTTAATAAGAGAGCTGTAGTTAAAATTAGGGACACTAATAATAGAAGACCAGTATTGAAATCTCATGATTTAAGATTTGAAGCAGACTTAGATACTCGTCATAAGAAATATTTTTTAAAAAAAGGTAAACCTGGAATTATTAGATATATTTTAGAAGTTTTAAATAGGTTTCATGATCATAGCCCTATTGAAATTATTCTTTCTACTAATGTTCCTATTGGTTCTGGTTTAGGCTCTTCTGCAGCTGTTACAGTAGCTACTCTAGCTGCATTATTTAGATACCATAATATTAAATTTAATAAGAAATTTTTATCTCATGAGGCACATATGGTTGAACAGGCAGTTCAAGGTATTGCAAGTCCTTTAGATACTATGGTGTCAACTTATGGCGGTCTTGTTTATTTATCTAGGAGTAAGAAAATTGAACGTTTTAAAGTTAATTTTAAAGCTCCTTTAGTTGTAGGTTATACCAATAAACATGGAAACACTGGAAAAATGGTTAAAGATGTTCGTTCATTAAAAAATAGACATCCTAAGGTTATTAATAATGTTATAAAGTC
>JABUVA010000003.1:31413-39132 GCA_021442885.1 Methanobrevibacter sp.
GCTAAACAAGCTATTTTCGAACATAATTATAAGAAAATAGGTGAATTAATGAACATTAATCAAGGATATCTTGACTTATTAGGTGTTAACACATATGAACTCTCTAAAATGATTTATGCTGCTCGTAACGCTGGTGCATTAGGCTCTAAAATTACAGGAGCTGGTGGAGGTGGAAGTATTATTTCACTTTGTTCCAATAATGTTGATAAAGTAGCTAGAGCAATTTCAAGAGAAGATAATGTCTTAAAAGTTAAATTTACAAAAAAAGGTGTATCTTCAAGAGTTTACAAATAGAGGATAATTTATGATTATTTTAAAACTTGGAGGGAGCATATTAACAGAAAAAAATTCAGATGCTCCTGCAATTGATGAAAATAATTTAAAAAGAATAGCTAGTGAAATAAAATCATCATTAGATAATTCTCAAAAAGATTTAATTATTGTTCATGGTGCAGGTTCATTTGGACATCCTCCTGCTAAAAAATATAATATTGGCAAACCTTTTAATAAAAAGGAATATCCTCAAAAGAGGTTAGGTTTTGCAAAAACACAAAATGCTGTTAAACGATTAAATATGTTAGTTTGTGATGCTTTTATTAATGAAGGCCTTCCAGTAGTAGCTATTCCAGCATCAAGTTTCATAACATCTAAAAATAAGAGAATTATAAAAGGTAATTTAGATAATTTTAAACAATATCTCTCAAAGAATTACATTCCAATTATTTATGGGGATGTAGTTATTGATGATGAGTTAGAAATGGCTGTAATTTCAGGTGATCAGATAATTCAATATTTATCTATTAATTTAAAGCCAGATTCAGTTATTTTAGGAACAGATGTAGATGGTGTTTATAATAAAAATCCAAAACTTCATAATGATGCTAAATTTATTGAAAAAGTATCATCAATTGATGATTTAGATGCCTTTGATGAAACTACTAATGTTGATGTTACAGGTGGAATGGTAGGTAAAATTAAAGAATTATTATACCTTGCAGAATTAGGAATTGACTCACAAATAATTAATGCTGATTTAGAAAATAATATTTATAATGCTTTAGAAAATAATGAAGTTAAAAATACAATTATTTCAACAAGGGGATAAAAAATGATTACAGATAGAAAATTAGAACATTTGTTAATCTGTGAAAATTATGATGTTGAATTTAGAGATAAAACTACAGGTTTTGAAGACATTGAATTAATACATAATGCATTACCTGAAATAAACAAGAATACTATTGATTTATCAACCTCTAAATTTGGCAAAAAATTAAGTTCTCCTTTGTTTATCACTGCAATTACTGGTGGACATCCATACTCTAAAGAAATCAATGAAAAATTAGCTATTGTAGCTCAACAAAAGAACATTGGTTTAGGTGTTGGAAGTCAAAGAGCAGCTATTGAACATCCTGAACTTGTAGATACATACACTGTTGTAAGGGATAATGCTCCAGACTGCTTATTAGTTGGAAATATTGGAGCTCCTCAATTAAATTTAGCTGAAGATGCAGTTGAAATGTTAGATGCAGATGTTTTAGCTGTTCATTTAAATCCTTTACAAGAAGCTATTCAACCTGAAGGGGATTTAGATGCTAGAAATTATATTGATTCAATTGCTAATATTGTTGATATAATCGATCGTCCTGTTATGGCTAAAGAAACAGGTTGTGGGATTTCAGCAGAATGTGCAGAACAATTAGTTGGTGCTGGTGTTAGTTATATTGATATTGAAGGTGCTGGTGGAACTAGTTGGGCTGCAGTTGAAACATATCGTAGTGAAGATAAATATTATGGTGAAACTTTTTGGGATTGGGGAATTCCAACAGCTGTAAGTACTGTTGAGGTTACTCAATCAGTAAATGTTCCAGTTATATCTTCTGGTGGAATTCGTTCAGGTCTTGATGCTGCTAAAGCAATTGCATTAGGTGCAGATGCTGTTGGTATGGCATTACCATTTTTGAAAAATTCTATTAACACAGATCAAATCATTAATTATATTAATAAATTCGAGGAATCTTTAAGAATTGCAATGTTTTTAGTAGGTGCAAACAACATAGAACAACTAAAAAACTCTAATTTAATTATTAAAGGACAAACTAAACAATGGTTAAATGATAGGGGTTTTAAAACAAGTAATTATTCAAGGAGAGAAAAATAAATGACAGTAGAAGTAATCGCCATTGGCGGATACGAGGAAGTTGGAAGAAACATGACTGCCGTTAAGGTAGGTGAAGATGTAGTTATTTTAGATATGGGTATACATCTTGATAGAATCAATGTTCATGAAGATACAAACATTGATAGGATGCATAGTTTAGATCTAATTGAAAGAGGTGTAATTCCTGATGATACTTTAATGAAAGATGTTGATGGTAAAGTTAAAGGAATTGTTTTCTCACATGGTCATTTAGATCATATTGGTGCTGTTGCGAAATTAGCTCATAGGTATGATGCCCCTTTGATTGGAAGCCCATATACTGCGGCTTTAATTCAAAAACAAATTAATGGTGAGCGTAAATTTAAGGTTGATAATAAAATTAAGAGATTGAATCCTGGGAAAAAAATGGTATTGTCTAAGAATATCACTTTGGAATTTGTTCAAGCTACTCATAGTATTCCACAAGCAGTATTCCCAGTTTTACACACTCCAGAAGGGATAATTGTTTATGCTCTTGACTTTAAATTTGATAATCATCAAAAGGTATCTCTTCCACCTAACTATAATAGATTAAAAGAATTAGGTGATCAAGGAGTTTTAGCACTTATTGTTGAGTCTACTAATGTTAAAAATACAACTCAAGTTAAAACTTACTCAGAAAGAATAGCTAGAAATATTTTAGAGGATTTAATGTATGAACCTCTTCGTTCAAAAACTGGAATGATTATAACAACATTTTCCTCACATATTGAAAGAATACAAGCTATTGCAGATATTGCTAAAAAGAGCAATAGGGAAATAGTGTTCCTTGGAAGATCTATGGAACGATTTGGTGGTATTGCACAAAGCCAAGGAATATTAAAATTACCAAAAAATGCAACTATTTATGGTAGTTCAAAAGCTATTAATAGAGCATTAATGGAAGCTAATGAAAATCGTGATAAATACTTACTTGTAACAACAGGCCATCAAGGTGAACCTGATGCATTACTCCCTAGAATAGCTAGTGGAAAAACACCATTTACTGTTAAAAAGGGTGATAATGTTATTATTTCAGCACCTGTTATTCCAAATCCAACAAATGCTGCAAATAGGCACATTATGGAAAGTAGATTAAAAGGCAGAGGGGCTAGAATTTATTCAGGTGCACATGTTTCTGGACATGCAGGTCCAGAAGACCATAGGGAATTTTTAAGAATGTTAAAACCACAACATATTATTCCTGCTCACGGTGATTTATCAATGCTTTCTGCATATGGTGAATTAGCTGAGGAGGAAGGTTATAGAATTGGTAAAAATGTCCATATTCTTAGAAATGCTCAAGCTCAAGTTTTTAATACAAATTAATTAATTGGAGAAATGTTTATGAATGATGTAAAAGAGGTATTGGGATTTTATTCTAGTGATATTATCCAAGTAATTATTGATGAATTGTCTGATATTAATCCAAAGGATCTCCAGGATGCTTCAATTTATTTAACAAAAGCAGGAGGTAAAATGTTAAGACCTTGTCTTTCTTTAATATCTTCTGAAGCAGTTGGTGGAAAAAAGGAAGATGCTTTTCATGTTGGTGCAGCTATTGAATTAATTCATACTTTTTCTCTTATTCATGATGATATTATGGATAATGATGATATGAGGAGAGGAATGCCTTCTGTTCATAAGGTTTGGGATGATGAAATGGCTATTTTAGCAGGAGATACTTTATTTTCAAAAGCCTTTAAATTAATTGGTTGTTCTGCTAAAAATGGAGCTACACCATTACAAATAAGTAAAACTCTTGATACTATTTCAGATGCTTGTATTAAAATTTGTGAAGGTCAGGCTTTAGATATTAGTTTTGAAGGTCGTTATGATGTTTCTGAAGAGGAATATTTAGAGATGATTTTCAAAAAGACTGGTGCTTTAATTTGTGCTGCAACAAAATCTGGAGCTATTATGGGTGGAGCAGATGAGGATATTATCGACATTATGTATGATTATGGTAGGTTGATAGGTCTTGCTTTCCAGATTCAAGATGATTATCTTGATTTAGTAAGTGATGAGGAATCTTTAGGTAAACCTATTGGTAGTGATATTGTAAAAGGAAAGATGACTTTAATTGTTGTTAATGCTTTAGAAAAGGCTAATGATGAGGATAGGGAAACTTTATTAAAAATATTAAAAGAACCTAATTCATCTGATGATGATGTAGATATAGCTATTGAAATTTTCAATAAATATGGTGCTATTGAATATGCTCACAATATCGCTCAAAATAATGTTGATGAAGCTAAACAACTATTAGAAATTTTACCTGATTCTTCAAGTAAAGCTACACTAGAATTGATTGCTGATTTTGTTCTTGAAAGACACTCATAAATAGTGTTTTTCTATTTTTTTTTCATTTTTTTAAACTGTTTTTTAAAATTTGCCTGGTAGTTACTAGCTACATCTTCATATTGATTCCATACTCCAATAGCTGAATTAGGCATTATACTTTTTTTATCTTCACTAAACTTGGTATATGTGTGAAATAGCTCTTTTGCATCTGAAATCATCATTTTAACAATAGGAATGTCTGCAGGATATATTTCTATTCCTTCATTTTTGAATTTTTCAATTATATTTATTTTTGTGTTTCCATAACATTCTTTTGAAGCTAATATATTAATATTTACTGAATCTGATTTCTTTTTAAGCTCTTTAAGTAAGATTTCATCTTCTCCATCAAATAAAAATCCGATTCTCATTGATATGGTATGTTTTGATCTTTTAATAATGTCAACTTCTTTTTCTATAATATTATTAACTCCAGTTATTTTCCAAACTGGTGCTGGAACCTGTTTTATTTCATTTTCATATATGAAGTTAAGTTTATTTGCTAATTTATCAAGTTCTGAAGTTAATTTTTCTTTTTGTTTGTTTATTGTTGTTACTGGAGGTTTTATATTGTAAATTAATGGTCTTCCACTTTCTATTTCAATAAAATCTTTTTCAGCAAGACTTTTTAAAACATCATATATTTTTGATCTTGGAATTTGGGAATTTTCACTAATTTTTACTGCTGTTGCAGATATTAGTGATGCTAGTGTAATATATGCTGTTGCCTCGTAGGTTGTTAGGCCTATTTTCTTAAGTATTATAATGTCTTCTTTATTCATGTTTTATTATTTTATTTTTGTTATGATTAAATTTTTTGTTACTTTTTACCCAAACATAGTGACAAAATTATTATAAGCTCTTAATTTAAAATTATTAACATAACTGTGTTAGTTACTTTTTACCCTTAAGAAGTAACGAAACATTTAAATACTTTCATAGTAAAGTATATTTGTATTTTTAAAATAGGAGGCAAAAAATATGGTAGATAAAGTAGATATGTTTTGTTATCAATGTGCTCAGACCGCTAGAGGCGAAGGATGTACTGTAAGAGGAGTATGTGGAAAAGTACCAACCGTTGCAAGGTTACAAGATAATTTAATCTATTCAATGAAAGGTATTAGTGCATACAATTACTGTGCAAATGTTCTAGGTGCAAAAGATAATGATGTAGATGAATTTTTAACAAAAGGTTTATACACAACCTTAACTAATGTTAATTTTGACCCAGTAGACTTAATCAATTTAGGAATTGAATCTGGTGAAATAAACATTAAAGTAATGAAATTACTTAAACAAGCAAATATTGCAAACTTTGGAGAACCAGAACCAGTAGAAGTAAAAGTAGGTTCTCAAGGAGGTCCAGGTATTATAGTAACTGGACACGACTTAAAAGCTTTAGAAGAACTCTTAAAAGCAACTGAAGGTACAGGAATTAAAGTATATACTCACAGTGAAATGTTACCTGCACATGGATACCCAGAACTTAACAAATACGACCACTTAGTAGGTCAACTTGGTGGATCATGGTGGGATCAAAAAGAAATATTCTCAAAATATAATGTAGCTATTTTGGGAACTTCCAACTGTGTATTACTTCCTAATGATGACTATGCTGATAGAATATTTACAATGGATGTAGCAAAACTTCCAGATACTCCAATAATTGAAGATTACGATTTCCAACCAATTATTGACAAAGCTCTTGAACTTGGTGATATTCCTGCTGAAGAAACAACAACAATTTCAACAGGTTTCGGATTATCCACTATTTTATCATTAGCAGATAAAATTAAAGAATTAGTAGAAAATGGAAAAATCAAAAGATTCTTTGTTGTAGGTGGATGTGATGGAAGAAATCCAAAACGTCAATATTACAGAGAATTTGTAGAAAACTTACCAGAAGACACTGTTGTTTTAACATTAGCATGTGGTAAATTCAGATTCAATGATCTTGATTTAGGAGATATTGAAGGAATTCCAAGACTTATAGATTTAGGACAATGTAATGATACTATTGTAGCTATTGATATTGCAGTAGCATTATGTGATTTATTTGGTGTTGAATTAAATGATTTACCATTATCTATTGTATTAAGTTGGATGGAACAAAAAGCAGTAGCTATTTTATGGAGTTTACTTGCATTAAACAAACAAGACATGTACATTGGTCCTATTGTACCTGCATGGATTAATGATGAAATGTTAAACTTCTTAGTTGAAAATTACAACTTAAAAGTTTGTGGAGATGCAAAAGAAGATATTAAAGAGATAATGGGTTAAGTTTATATATTTAGTAACCTATCTTTAATTATCAAATAATAATGGAGATGAGATTATGGCTCAAATTGAAGAACAATATATTTCAAAAGCAATGGAAATGGAAGGACTTATTGAATACCAAGAAGGTACAATTGTAAGTAAAGAATTAGTTAAACACACAACTGGAACTATTACTCTTTTTGCAGTTGATGAAGGCCAAGGCATAAGTGAACATTCTGCACCATTTGATGCTGTTGTACAAATTATCGAAGGTGAAGCTATCATTGTAATTGGTGGTGAAGATCATGTTGTACGTAAAGGTCAAATGATTATAATGCCTGCAGACATTCCACATGCTTTAAAAGGTAATCCAAAGTTCAAAATGATGTTGACTATGATTAAATATGAATAAATTTTCTTTATTCATTTTTTCTTTTTTTAAATTTCTTTTTTATATTAATTACTTGAAAATTTTCTCAGATTTTTTCCTATTGCTTTATATATAATGAATTATATAATCTTATATATAATTTTATTATATACGAACAAAAGCTGAGGGGATTTCGTGAGGCATTTAAAATTTATATTAATAATATGTTTAGTAATTACTGTACTAAGTATAGGTGCCGTATCTGCTAATGATTCTAATTTTACATCCAATTCGGCTATGGATAGTAATTTAGATGAATTTGCAGGTGATAATAATATAAATTATATTAGCTTAGACAATTCAACTGATAGTGTTGTTGAAATAGCTACAGGGGATTGGGCTACTATTAAAAACAAAATAGAATCCGCTTCTTCTGGAGATATAATTTATTTAGAGGGAAAAGAATACAAGTCCAATGGTTATCAAATTGTTATTCCAACTAATTTGACAATTATTGGCGGAACAAGTGAAAATCCTAATTTAAAAGCTACATTAGATGGGAATT
>JABUVA010000040.1:0-3287 GCA_021442885.1 Methanobrevibacter sp.
ATGGAATAATGACCAGATTCATATTAAAATTATCACACTGGAACAAAACAAACACCATTCATTAACAATATCAGAAGACTTTTTGAAAGAGCCTATTTTTTTCTAAACAAAATTTTTAATTATACTAACATAGTAATATAATAATTGATGGAAATTGAAAATTTAACTAAAGATATAAGAAATAGGGCTTTTGAAAGGAAGAAGGACAAAACTCCTGATCAAGTAGCTGCAAGTTGGTATAATGATGATTTAACATATAGTGGAGTTAATAAAACTTTATTTTTAATACTGCCTACTCCTGGTTGTTCTTGGGCACTTGGAGATGCTGGTGGTTGTACTATGTGTAGTTATGTTTCTGATTGTACATTAGAACCTATTGAAAGTGAAGATATTCTAAGAATTTTTAACAATCATCTAGAGCGTTTTCCTTTAGATGAAGAAGATGAAATAGCTGTAAAGTTATTTGCTTCTGGTAGTTTTTTAAATCCTTATGAACTTCCAAAAGATGCTCGTGATGAGATTCTAAAGACTCTTGTTAATTTAGGTAATGTTAAAGAGATTATTGTTGAATCTCGTCCTGAATATGTAACTGAAAATGTTTTAGATGAGATTGGTGAAATTGTTGGAGATATTTTATTTGAAGTTAGTATTGGTCTTGAAACATATAATGATGAGACTAGATTAAATAAAATTAATAAAGGTTTTACCTGTAAAGACTTTGAAAATGCTGTTAATTTGATTCATGATATTAGTGATAATAAAGGTTATAATTTTAAAGCTAAAGCATATGTTTTTGTAAAGCCAATATTTTTAAGTGAAAAGGAAGCTATTGATGAGGCAATAGCTACAGCTGAATATTGTGAAAGTGTTGGTGTTGATAGATTGTCTTTTTGTCCGGCAACTATTCATGGTGGGACTTTAATTGAGAGATTATGGAGACAAGGTGCTTATCAACCTCCTTGGATTTGGAGTACTGTTGAAATTATAAATACTGTTAGAAAAACTGTTAATATTCCTTCATTATTAGATACATCTGGTTTTGGTTCTAGAAGAGGACCTTATAATTGTAAAAAATGTAATAAGGAGTTAAAACATAGAATCATTAGCTCTAATTTAGATCAGTCTATTATTGAATATGATTGTGATTGTAAGGATAAGTGGTTAGCTGATGTTAGTTGTTCTGATATGAATTTTTCAAAAACTTTTAATAAACATGTTCCCTTATATTAATATGATTAACGATAATTTGATGGGAGGTAAAAAAAAGTGAAAAATAAGTTTGTAGGTTTACTGGCTATTATTTTTGGTATTGTAATTATTGCTTTTCCAGTGCTGAAAATAATTAATACAAGTGATTTATTTGGATTATGTATTCTTTTAATATCCATTGTAGTTATATTAAATGGAATATCTATAATGGATTACAATAAATTTAGTTCGATTGTTTATTGTTTTATTGGTATTGTAATGCTGATTGTTAGTTTGATTATAATTTTTAATCCGACTTACTTTACATTCCTTGCAACAATCATTGTATACCTAGGTGGAATTTATATGATGGTTCTTGGTCTTGTTGGTATTATTAGTAATAGGGATGAAAAATATGGATTCTATGCTGGAATTTTTAGTATTCTAATCGGTATTATTTATATTGTAATTGGAACTTATGTTCACGATCCATTAGTTTTAGGTATCCTAATTGGTATATGGCTACTTATTACTGGTGTTTTAATGATTGCTGATGGGTAATACCCTATCTTTTTCTTTTTTTATTGGTGTTTAAATTGATAGCTATAACTGCTGATTTTGATCCTGTTCATATTGGTCATGAGAAATTAATAAAAGAAGCTCGTAAAATAGCTGATGAGAAAAACAAACAATTGGTTGTTTATTTAAATAAGGGTTATAGTGCTAATCATAGTCCTTTTTTCCTAAATTATGATGCTCGTCGAGAGATTGTTTTAAATTTAGGTGCTGATAAGGTTGTTGGTTTTGAAGATTTACATCATCGTTTAATTTTATCTTATAGTGTTCCTGTAAGGATTTCTAAAATGATTGATGACGGTGTAACTGATTATATAACTGCAGCTAATATTTCTCTTGATGAAATTTCTAAAAAAGCAGATAAATTTATTAAACAAGGAAACTTTGTTGGAATGCCTAAAAATTATACTAATAGAAA
This sequence comes from Methanobrevibacter sp., assembly GCA_021442885.1. GTDB lineage: Archaea > Methanobacteriota > Methanobacteria > Methanobacteriales > Methanobacteriaceae > Methanocatella. Next base: position 2,183 of record JABUVA010000040.1, read on the forward strand.
TGAGATTCGTTGGTATGCTATTAATGAATTTTTAGGTTCTAAACTTGATTTTCATATTATTAAAGAAGTTAGTGATGGTGGAAAAGTTTCTGGTCGAGCTATACGTCAATCTATTATTGATAATGATTTAAGAATTACTGGTAAAATTCGTTCTCTTCTTCCTAAGATAACTGTTGAAGTTTTAGAACGTGAAATAGCTTTAGGTAATGTTCCAGGACAGAGAAATTATAAAAATATTTATAAAACTCTTAATACTACTTCTCGTGGAAACTTAACAAAAATAGCTTATCTTACTGGTAATGCTATTAATGAAATTATTAAAAAAAGAGTTTATAGAGACAGTGAAACAATTTGGGCTGCTTTTAGAAAGGCAGGTTATGGTCCTGTAATGACTCGTCTTGCAATAAGTTCAATTGAAGAAAATGTTACTAAAAAAGAAGTTATGGATTTAATGAAAGAATATGAGTCTATGAAAGTAATTCCTAAAAATCAAAGTGTTCAGTATGTTATTGATAGGGCATGGTATGTTGCAAATAGTAATTTAAGTGGTTTTGAAGCTAATGAGAAATTTAGAAATGAAAATATTGAAGTTAAAGCTCCTCTTGTTATTTATGCTGGTTTAAACTTAACTAAATTTGAAGCTAAAATAATAAAGTCTGGTGAAAAGGCTAATATTTATGTTGATAAAAATGGAAAATTATCTGTTGAGATGAAAATTGATGGTAAGAAAATTAAAACAAATCTTAAATTACCTTCAAATGAAGTGACATATATTAGATATATAATCGATTCTAATTTTATTCCAGTTACTGGAACTATTAAAAAGGTTAAAAATAGCTATAAAGTAATGTTAGAGATTGGATAGCTTTTTTAATGTAGCTTTTGACATTTCCAAATCATGATTTTCAAAATATTCTATAATTTCTAATAATTCTTCTTTTTTTCTTTGTGAATTATTTTTTGTATTTTCTATTCTGGATTTTGCTGATGATTTAAAATTATCTCCTTCTGTTAAAGCTATTGTATCTAGTAATTCATCTTCTAAATTTAATGAATTAGCAATATCAAATGTTTCAATTAGAATAGCTGATGTTGCTTTTGTATA
>JABUVA010000040.1:7820-9413 GCA_021442885.1 Methanobrevibacter sp.
TATCCATATCAACAGTATCCTCTGCTGAAACTGAACCAATTGACAACACAAATGCTAGCACTAAGCAGAGAATAAAAATTTTACTTTTAATAATAAACTCCCCTATTAAATTAAAGAATAACAAGTAAAAAATTTATAAATGAATTAAAAGATGTTTACTAGTAAACCCCCAAATCTCTTAATTACAATTATGTTCACTTTATAACTCTCTCACAATATCTTTTTCTTATTAATCCTTAATAAAGTATTTCATACTTTCCTAGGCAATTATTAATGGATAAAAGATTTAAAAGAAGTTATTATAGAATTAATTAAATTCAACCAAAATAAAATCTTATTTCTTTAAATAAAAAAGTTAAATTAAAATATTAGCTTTAAAATCCTAAAGCAGTTAAAATCATATAGATAGCTGCAAAGATAAATAAAACTCCACTTATTTTTCTTAAATAATCCGCATTTTTAACAAGTTTTTCAATGTTTAGTTTAGAGATTACAAAGCTTAGAACAAATAAAGCTACACCAAAGCCTACACAATATATTACAATATTAAGAGCATTGTATATCACATTTCCATATGATAAAAGAATAGATATTAATGAAATTAAATATCCTCCATAACAAGGAGACCATGCAAGAGATGTTAAAACACCTAACATAAATGAGTTTTTATTAGAATTACCTTTAAAACTTAAACTAAAAGTTTTATTAGAAATAAATAGAATTCCAATAATTAAAATGATAATAGCTGCTATAATTCTAATATAGAAAACATAATTATAGAATATAACAGTGAAAAATGCAGTTACAAAAATTAGGATTGTAAAAATTGAAAATAACCCTAATATAAAAGATAATAATTCTTTATTATTACTATTTTTAATTGAAAAACCAAAAAGAATAGGTAGAACTGGAATTATACATGGTGAGATTATTGATAGAATTCCTAATAAAAAAGAAATTATAGGAATAAAATCCATTGTTATTCCTCATAAATATTCCATAAGTTCTTCTGGACCACAATATCCATCAATTCTTGCTTTTTGAGTTCCGTTATTATCAAATAGCATTACAATTGGTGTTCCAACAGCATTAAATGTTTTAGCTATATCTGGTTGTTTATCAACATTAACAATAGCTGTAACGTACTTCTGATCTAGTTTTTCAATGACTCTAGAATCATTTAAGGTGTCTTTTTTTAATTGATCACACCAATGACAAGTGTCGCTAGAAAGAACTAGTAATACACTCTTGTTTTGCTGTGATGCAATTTCTTGAGCTTTTGTAAAATTATCAGTTGTGTTTAATTTAAGTTCATTTGAGCTATCCTCGCTTTTAAAGCTAAAAGCTGAAACAGCAACAATAGCTACAATAAGTATAATTACAATAACAATTGCTATTTTTATTCCTTGTTTCATATTATCACTTTAAATTTTTTTATTTTTAATTAGAACCATATCTTGTAAATCAACACCAATATCTTTTGATATGGTGTTACATTTACTGCAAAGTAGGAAGTATAAATCTTTATCAGAGGTATCTATTTCTGTTAAACCTTCATAATTTCCCATTCCTTTAGAAATTATGAATTTATGA
>JABUVA010000040.1:12036-14367 GCA_021442885.1 Methanobrevibacter sp.
TCATCTAGTGCTTTTGTTGTTTCTATTACTTTATTGTCAAATTCAAAGGTTCTTGAATTTTTAAATGCTGATTTACAGGAATACATTAACATGAAAAACCAGCTACTTATCCATTCACAAGAACCACTAATGTCATTTAAGAATAAGTGTTGGTTTTTATGGAGTCTTGGTTTTGCTTTAATTAGGTTTATTGGAGTTCCCCCATATCTCATATTTGATCTTATTGTTCTTCTCATGTCTATTCTATGAGAGTTAGCTTTTTGTTTTCTTTTGGAACGTTTGTTAGCTATTTTTTTACCTAATCTTTGACAAATTTCCAACATACGTGGATCAAATCGATTTAATTTAGTTAAATCTCTATTCATTAATTCTCCTTCTCTTTCAAGTTCAGTTATCTCTTCAAGTAATGGTTGTCCTGCTAATTCTTTAAGCATTTGATTACTCATCTTTTCTTTTCTAAACTTCTTAGAACCTTGATTCTTAGTTTTAATTACATATTTATTAGATTTAGGACCACTACCAGAATATCCTTTTCCACTGTCCTCGATTTCTTTCATCTCATCGTTACCGAAAGATTTTTTAAAAATACCATCATATATTCTGTTAAATTTAGCTAAGTCATATTTATCTTTAACATAAATAGCTCTTAAAGCTGTTTTTAAAGTATTCTTACCTACCATAGGATTAAGATATATTTCAGTTGCAGCTTGTGTACTACGTACACTTACAGGTATTCCTGCTTCTCTTAATTGATTAGACAATTCAACGATTTTGTCAACCATAAAAATCATTTATTGAAAAATTCTTTAATAACTCTTTTTTTATCATTCTCTGTTTTTATAACAACACCAATACTATCTTCTAATGCTTCTTGAGTATTTTTGTCATCTAAATTCATAAGTGATTTTACCCAATCAATAGAACCTCTAACTGAAGGTTTTTTCATTAGATTAAGTTGGCGGAAAGATTGAACTAAATTAACAACTTTAGAAACCTCTTCTGGTTTTGCACCTGGCACTCTTGATAGAACAATCTCTGTTTCACGAGCTGGAGTTGGATATGGAATATATAAGAATAAACACCTGTCTTTAGTTTCATCAAGTAAAGATCTCTGTGAATTTGAGGTTAGAATAACAATTAAATCGTTTTCTAAATCAAAAGTTCCTAAATCATTAACAGTAATCTGTTTTTCCCCTAATGCTTGTAATAGAAAACTTTCTACTTCTTCATCTGCTTTATCAATTTCATCTATTAAAAGAACAGAAGGTTTTTCATTTAGGAAAGCTTGAAGTAGAGGTCTTTTTATAAAGTATTCATCTTCAAAAATATCTTTATCATTTTCCTTGTTAATACGAGCTGCTTCTAAGTGCAATAGCTGTTTTTGGTAGTTCCATTCACCAACTATTTGTTCGAATGTTATACCTTCATAACATTGAATTCTGAAAAAATCTCTGTCAAATGCTTGTGAAACAACTTTAGCTAGTTCTGTTTTACCTACACCAGGAGGACCTTCAATTAACATAGGTTTACCTAAAATTAAAGATAAAAATAATGTTGTTGATATTTCATTATTTGAAACATAATTATTTTCTATTAAAATTTTATCAATATCTGTAATTCTTAACTGGTCATTATCCAATATAACATCCCCTTGTATATATAATAATATTAATGTTATATTAGTTAAAATATCATTTATATTTAAAGTTTTTTATATTCAGAGGAGTGTATATTATGTGTTTATTCCCATGTGCACCATTGTTAATATCTACTATAACACTTCTTTTCTTTTAGATAAATTGCTGTTTATAAAAAATAATATTAAAAACTTAATTAGAATTAAAATTTTTGCTCTACTCGCCTACAATACATTAAGATTTGTTCTAGGATAAATATATCTATCCTTCATAGATTAACACTCTGTTTTCACCAATAGATTCATCGAATTTTTTATTAATGCCTGTAGTTAATAGAAGATCCACATTACATTTCAGTGCTTTTATTATACGATTCCAAAATGCTGCAAGTGTGACTGCTGACATATTTGGTGCTTTTTCAACAAGCAAATCAACATCACTATCTTCTGTTGCAATCCCTTTAGCATAAGATCCAATGACATATACTTTTTTCACACCATATTCTCGTGCTATGGGTTCTATTTCATTTTTAATAATTGAAATTGTAAGCATTATATCATCTTCTTAATTAAAATAATTCAAAATCTTGAATATAATCCTTCCTTAAATTCATAGCTATTTCTGCTTTTTCAAGCTCTACACCTAAATAAGCAGCATGTTCAAGTCTTGTAACTAAATCTTTTTCAATAATTTT
>JABUVA010000040.1:15937-20273 GCA_021442885.1 Methanobrevibacter sp.
GACTTATGACAATAAACAATTTATCATTATTTATCATTATATTTAAATAATATTGAAAAAATAATATTATTATCGAAAGTATATTTTAAAAAACAACAATCTAAAAAAATTGAAATTTTAGAATATGCATGATAAAATATGGAGGAAACCAAATGATAGAAATTCGTTTTCACGGGCGTGGTGGACAAGGATCAGTTACCGCTGCTGAAATTTTAGCGAAAGCAGCATTTAAAGATGGAAAATATGTCCAAGCATTCCCATTTTTTGGAGTTGAACGTAGAGGAGCTCCAGTTATGGCTTTTACAAGAATAGATGATAAGCCAATCGATATTAGATATCAAATATACAATCCAGACTATGTATTGGTTCTTGACGATGGATTAATGAATGTAGTAGATGTTTTTTCAGGAACAAAAGAAAATACAGAAGTAATTATTAATATTGCAACTGAATTTGAAAAAGAAATGAATGTGATAATTCACACAATTGATGCAACTGGAATTGCATTAGAAAATTTAGGTCGTAATATTGTAAACACAATCATATTAGGTTATTTTGCTAAGAAAACAGGAGTTGTAAGTATTGACTCACTTATCGAAGTAATTAAAGAAACATTTCCTGGAAAAGTTGGAGACTTAAATGCAAAAGCTACAAAAATAGCTTATGACATGGGATAAATAACAAAAGGTGAATTATTATGGTAACTATCGGATGTGTGATTAAAACACCAGGAAGTAGTAAAAGTAATAAAACAGGAAGTTGGAGAACATTTAAACCAATTCTTGATAAAGAAAAATGTGTTGATTGTAATAATTGTGTAATATTTTGTCCTGATTCATCAGTAAACTTTGAACATGACATTGATTATGATTACTGTAAAGGCTGTGGAATTTGTGCAAATGAATGTCCAGTAGTTGCAATTGAAATGGTAAAAGAATAAATAAGAGGGAAAGACAATGAAAAGAGAAGTTATGACAGCAAATAAAGCAGTAGCTGAAGCTGTTAAATTAGCTAAACCACAAGTAATTCCTGTTTATCCAATTACTCCACAAACAACTATTTCTGAATATCTAGCACAATATGTCGCAGATGAAGAAATTGATGCAAACTATGTTAAAGTTGAATCAGAACATAGTGCAATAAGTGCAGCTGTAGGAGCAAGTGGTGCAGGAGTAAGAGTATTTACTGCAACATCCTCACAAGGATTAATGTTAATGCATGAAATTATATTTGCAGCAGCAGGTATGAGAACACCTATTGTTTTAGCTGATGCAAACAGAGCTATTTCATCACCATTAAATATTTGGAATGACCAACAAGACTCCATTTGTCAAAGAGATTCTGGATGGTTGCAAATTTATGTTGAAAATGCACAAGAAGCATTAGATACAACATTAATGGCCTTTAAAGTAGCTGAAAATCCAAAAGTATTATTACCAACAATGGTATGTTTAGATGGATTTATTTTAACTCATACAGTAGAACCAGTTGAAATTCCAGAACAAACAAAAGTAGATGGGTTCTTACCTCCATACAAACCAGATCATTCTTACACAGACCCAAATGACCCTATGTCTATTGGTACATTAGCTGATCCTGATTACTACCTTGAAGCAAGACATGCAATGTCTGTTGCAATGAAAGAATCAATTAATGTAATTGATGAAACTCAAAAAGAATTTGCAGAAATATTCGGAAGAGAATATGGTCTTGTTGAACCACATAAAACCGAAGATGCAGAAATCATATTTGTAGCTATGGGATCAATGTGTAGTACACTTAGAGTAATGGTAGATAACTTAAGAGAAAAAGGCGAAAAAGTAGGATTACTTAAAATTAGAGCTTACAGACCATTCCCAGTAGAAGCTATTGAAGAAGCTGTTAAAAACTGTGATAAATTAGCAGTAATAGATAAAAACATTAGTTTTGGTATAGGCGGAGCATTATTTGCTGATATTAAAGCTAAAATAGATAAAGAAGCATATGGATTTATTGCAGGTTTAGGTGGAAGAGACATAACACCAGAATCTATTATGGAAGTTTATGAAAAAACCAAAAACCCTGAAAGAGAGGTTACATGGGTAGGACTTAAGGAGGAATAAAAATGGAGATACCTAAAGAAGAATTATTAGCACCAGGACACAGAGGCTGTGCTGGTTGTGGAGCTTCAATCGCAGTTAGATTAGCTCTTAAAGCATTAGGTAGAAATACTGTTGCTGTATGTGCAACTGGTTGTCTTGAAGTAATGACAACTCCTTATCCAGAAACTGCATGGGAAATACCATGGATTCATGTTGCATTTGAAAATGCCGGTGCTGTAGCATCTGGAGTAGAAAGTGCATTAAGAATTCAAGGAAAAGATGATGTAAATGTAGTAGCATTTGGAGGAGATGGAGGAACCGTAGATATTGGTTTACAATCCCTTTCAGGAGCAATGGAAAGAGGACATAATTTTACATACATCTGTTATGATAATGAAGCTTATATGAACACAGGTATTCAAAGAAGTGGAGCTACACCATTTGGTGCAACTACAACAACCTCACCAAAAGGAAAAGCAAGTTTTGGAGAAGATAAACCTAAGAAAAACATGCCTATGATTATGGCAGCTCATGGAGTACCATATGTAGCTACTGCATCAATTGCATATCCTGAAGATTTCATGAAAAAAGTTAAAAAATCAGCAGAAATTGATGGACCTGCATACATACACTTAAACCAACCTTGTACTACTGGTTGGGGATATGATTCATCAAAAACCATTGAAATAGGAAGATTAGCTGTTGAAACAGGATCATGGATTTTATATGAAATTGAAAATGGTGAATTTAACATAACTTACAGACCAACTGAAAGAAAACCAGTGAAAGAATACTTAAAACCACAAAAAAGGTTCAGACATCTTGATGATGAACATATTGATAAAATACAAGAATTTGTTGATAAAGAATGTGCAGAATTAGGATTATAAGGAGGAAGTAAATTGAAAAAAATTACTGTAAATAGAGAATTATGTGATGGTTGTCTTGACTGCCAACGTGCATGCGAATCTCTTCATGAATCCTCCAGAATAGCTATTTTAGAATATGAATCTGCATTCTACCCAATTGTATGTCAACAATGTGAAGGAGAACCATGTTCACAAATATGTCCAGTAGATGCAATGAGCAATGAAGGGGTAGACAGTGAAAGATGTATCTCCTGCGGATTATGTAGTATGGTTTGTCCATTTGGTGCAATAACAATAACACCAAATACAGCTGAGAAATGTAATCAATGTGTTGATAGGGAAGAAGGCCCTGCATGTGTTCAAGCATGTTCTAAAAGAGCAATATCCCTTGTTGATATTGATAAATCAAAATCAAACAAACAACAAGAATTTATTGCTAAACTTGCAGGTAATGGTGAAAATAAATCTAAAAAAGGTAGCTTTGTAAATGTAATTACAGCTATGGGAAGATCAAAACAAGTTTTAGATGAATGAGGTGTTAAAATGGATGATTTAATATTAACTCCTGAAGAATGTGTAGATTGTATGAAATGTGAACGTAACTGTCCTCAAAATGCAATACACGTAATTAACCAAGTTCCATTATTCTGTATGCATTGTAATCCATCTAAAGCTCCATGTTTACTTGAATGCCCTCAAGGAGCTATTGAAGCTCTTGGTGGAGCAATCATCATTAACGAAGAAAAATGTATAGCTTGTGGTGTTTGTGAATCCGCATGTCCAATAGGAGCTATAAATATTGATGGTATTGGAAATATTCAAAAATGCAATCTTTGTATTGACTTAGAAGAAAAACAATGCGTATCAAGTTGTCCTACTGGAGCTTTAAAAGACAATCCAAAAGAACAAATTTCAGAAAAACAAAAAAGAGTAGCTAAAGAATTTAATAAAGTTAAAGAATTATTAAAATAGCTATCTTTTTCTATTTTTTTATTTTTAGGCTTTGTAGAATCCTTATGTTTGATTATAACTCTATTTTTAAAGAAATTCACTATTTTAGACAACAATGATAGATTTAAATAGTAAAATTGCTTTTTCTTCCTTTTTAGTAAATTTTTGTAGCTAGTTTCTGATTAATACTATATAGTATAGAATTATTCTCATACATCCAATATCATTTATTAAAAAAGTAGGTTTCATTACTTGATCAGTTAATTCATCTATATCAAAGCCTTCCTTATTTTTAGCCTTCATAAAAATATTACTACTTTTATTATTTTCATTATGATTTGACTCACCTAATCCGATAAAATTTTTGGTTCTTTGTGAATCAGATTTTACATTTTTATTACTATTATTTGATGGTTTATAATATTAAATCATTTT
>JABUVA010000040.1:21836-23044 GCA_021442885.1 Methanobrevibacter sp.
CTAGTAGCTATTGTACGAGCAATACATAATCTTTGTTGTTGACCTCCAGATAATCCCATAGCTGATTTATCTAAATTATCTTTAACCTCATCCCAGATAGCTGCTGCTTTTAAACTTTTTTCAACAGCTTTAGCTAATACATCTTCATCTTCTTCACCATGAATTCTTAATCCATATGCAACATTCTCAAAAATTGATTTTGGAAATGGATTTGGCTTTTGAAAAACCATTCCCACATTTCTTCTTAAATCTACAACATCAACATCATCATCATAAATATTTTTACCATCTAACAAAATTTCCCCATTATAATCAAATGATGGAATTAAATCATTCATTCTATTGATTGTTCTGATAAATGTTGATTTACCACACCCTGAAGGACCAATAAGTGCAGTTACAGTATTTTTAGGAATCTCCATATTTACATCTTTTAAAATATGATCTTCTCCAAAATATGTATTTAAGTTATTAACTTCTAATTTCATTGTTTATTTCCCCATAATTCTTTTTTGATATCTATCTACAAAATAATTAGTTAAAATAGTAATAACCAACACGATTATTACAAGAACTGCTGCTGTTCCATAAGCATTTTCTAGTGAAATACCTTCAGTAGCTAATATATACAAGTGAAGTGGTAGTGGCCTACCTGGATCAAATATTGAGATTGGAACTGATAAAGCAGCACCAACAGCATACATTACAGCAGCTGCTTCTGAAATAGCTCTTGTTATTGCTAAAATAACTCCTGTGACAATTCCTGGAATTGCTGCTGGAATTACTACAGTATAAATTGTTTGCCATTTTGTAGCACCTAAACCATAACTTCCTTCTTTATAGCTATCTGGAATTGATGCAATTGTAACTTCTGAAACTTGAAATATTGTTGGAATTGCCATTAAAGCTAAAACTAAACCTCCTGAGAGAATACACCATCCTAGTTTTAGAAATACAACAAAAAATGCAAAACCAAAAAGCCCAAATATAATTGATGGAATTGAAGCTAGTGTCTCTGAACCAAATCTTATGAATTTTACAATTGTTTTATTTTGAGCATATTCTGCCATATAAATTGCAGCACCTACTCCTAAAGGTGTTGCTATTAAAATAGCTATAACAGTGACGTAGATACTTGAAATTATCATAGGGAATATTCCTCCAGATTTACCTGAATCTATAGGATTTGAGAATAGAAACTCAAAATT
>JABUVA010000040.1:23132-24641 GCA_021442885.1 Methanobrevibacter sp.
TTTTGCAATCTTTTGAGATGTTTTTGGAGTCCATGGAACATTCATCTAGAAGCCCCCAATCCTAAACCATATTTATTTTGAATATAATTAGCTATTATTAATAAAATTACAATAATAATAAATAAAACAACTGCAGTTCCAAATAATGCACTGTAATGAATACCAGTAGCATAACCCATTTCAAGTGCTATGTTTGTTGTAAGTGTTCTTACAGGTTCAAAGATTGATCCTGGAATTTGAACAACATTACCTGCTACCATAATTACTGCTAATGTCTCACCAATTGCTCTACCAATACCTAAAATAATTGCTGTGATAATACCAGGTAATGCTGTTGGGAATATAATGTGGCGAATTGATTGCCATTGTGTGGAACCTAATCCTAAAGCTGCTTCTTTATACTCTCCTGGAACTGCCCTAATTGCATCTTGGGAAACAGAAATAATTGTAGGTAGAATCATTACTGATAATATTAAAGATGCTGTAAATACACTAAAACCTGTTCCTCCAAAGCTTTGGCGAACTAATGGAACTAAAACTGTTAGTCCAAAAAACCCATAAACAACAGAAGGAATACCTGATAATGTTTGTATAACTGGTTTTAATATTAATCTAATTTTATTAGGTGCAATTTCCTCCATAAATATTGCACATAGTAATGATAAAGGAACGGCCATTATTAATGCTAAAAATGTTACATAAATAGAACCTACAATCATAGCTAAAACGCCATATTGTCCCTCACTAGGAGACCAAACCATTCCTGTTATAAATTGTAAAAATCCATATTCCTGAAATGCAGGAATTGCTTGTGAAATAATAAATATTAAGATTATTAATATAACAAAAATCGAGAAAATTGATGTTATAAATAAACCCTTTTTAATAATAAATTCACCATAATTATTTTCATTCATTTTCAATCACTTTATAATAATTTAGAAAGCATTGCTCATTTTTTACTAATTAATTCCTTTAATTATCCTATTTTTTTAAAAAATTATGCTTTCTAATTTCTATTTTACGTAAATACAAAAACTTTAAATAAATTAAGATTTAGAAATAGTAGTTGGTATGAAAGTAAGTAATATGGTCATTTTGACCATATTATTTATTCTAAAACTTAATTTGTTGATTTAATTACTTTTTCTTCAGCTAATACTTTAGCACCTTCAGGACCCATTACCCAATCTATGAAATCCTTTACATCACCTGTAGGTTCTCCATTTGTTAAGAATAAAAATGGTCTTTGAAGTTGATAAGTACCATCAGCTATTGTATTGTTTGATGGAGCTATTCCATTTACATTACATGCTTTTACATCATCAGACATATGTGCAAATGATACAAATCCTATTGCATTAGGGTCTTGTGATACAGATTGTTTTACAGCTTCAGTAGAACTTTGTACAACTGCATCATCTTTAATTTTAGCATCACCCATTACAATACTTTGGAATGCATCTAATGTTCCAGAACCTTCTTCACGTGTAATAACATTTATTTGAC
>JABUVA010000040.1:25489-31279 GCA_021442885.1 Methanobrevibacter sp.
TTTGGCATCTCTAGGAATATTATTATGAAACTCAAGAGCAATATCTACAATCTCAACAGAAGTATTACCAATACCTTTAAATGCCTTTACAACCCTAAACAAATAAATAAAATAATTAGAACGCTCTTTTTCATCAAAAGGATTTTCAGCCATTCTAGTAGCTATTAAATTAATAGCTTTACTTTGAAGAATCTGTAAAGACTCTTCCATATCCATTAATTCATCTTTCAAATCTGTCTGACCATCTAAAAAAGCAATCATAGAAGAACGAATCATTTTTTGAGCTTTCTTATACATTTTATTCAAATATTTAAGAATATCATCCTCAATTTCATAAACATCATTAATAACAAACTTTGCAATATGAGCACAATAATCACCAATTCTTTCTAACTCATAAGCAATTTCATTATAAAGAACAGATTTAGAGAATTCAGGATTCTGATTAATACTAACAATAGTTTCAACTGATGTTCTTATTTTTTCAACCATATTATTAGTAACAAAATCCATTTCAAGAGCCTCATTAGCCTCATCTACATCATGATTTAAAAGAGAATTAAAAGAACACTCTAATTGATTATGAACATGTTTAACCATATTTCTAACCATATCATTAACAAAAATATTACCTGCATTATCCTTACTTCTAATATTGCCACCATAAGATTCTAAAAACTTTTCATAGCTTTTTAAATCAACAATATAACCTCTTTTAACAGTACCTTCCTTAACAAGAGGCTGCAATAGCTGAGTTACATATCTTCTAGTTATACCTAACTTTTCAGCTATTTCATCTTGAGTAGCAGGATTTTCATATAATATTAAATCAAGAATATCTTTTAATGTTTGATCTCTTTTGCTCATACTAATACCTCTTATCATCAAACTCATCAAATTCATCAGATGGTTCATTACCTCTAAACCTAGGATTTTTAATAGCTTTTATTGAATTTCTTCTGAAGTGATTATTTTTTTGAGGGTGAGGATATCTTTCAGAACCGTAATCGTCCTCATGTTGTCTATTATCATATTTAGACCTGTTAACTCTAATATTATTAGGTTGATTACGAAAATTAGAACTCTCATAATTATTATACTCATTAGTTCTAGGTTTGCCTCTCATTACCTTATCATAGTCAAAGTCATTATTTTTATTAGAATTGGATTTATTCAAATTATTAGCAGCATTTTTTGCTATAAGTAAAATAACAATGACAAGTAAAATAAATGCAAAAACCATAATTGCAAAATCAAAATGACCAAAAATCTTAGCTAATAATAAAGCTATTGGACCTGTTCCATCAGCAAATCCTCTAGCTAAAAAAATAAGTCCAATAAAACCTACAATAGCACCATGAGATTTTTTAATAATATTAGGTTTAAGTATAAATGGATAAATAGCCATCACTAAAAGAGAAATTCCTAAAATCCTATATAAATTATTACTAAGAACATGCTGAATTTTAAGATAAGCATTTAAAAATGTTCCTGGAAGGATTCCCCATTGTGATAAGAAAGCTGCAAGCAATAATAATTGAATAAATATAATAACTACTAATGGAAACAAGTAAGCTATCTCATACTCCAAGTTAAAATCAAATGAAAGTTTAGTAGAATTACCAAATTTATCTGTAACTGGCTTTTCTAACGCCTCAGCTAATACATTATAAAGTACTGAAGAGAGCACAGAACCAATAATTGTCCCAGTAACTCCTAAAAAGTATGTGGTAATAGCTACAAAAGCAGATATGCAAGCAACTAAAACAATTTTAGCATTATTCAAATTATCACCTCTTAAAACATAATAAAAAAATAACTATAAACAACAGATACAATTAGTATATAAATATAAAATTATATTTATAGTTTTTATTTTAACCTTAATAAAAAAATATGTATTTTCTAAAATTAAATAATAATATAAAGAAAAACAGAGCCTTAGGGGGGATTCGAACCCCCGACTTCTACCTTACCAAGGTAGCGCTCTACCAGCTGAGCCACTAAGGCAAAATCGGACTTAAGAAATTAAAATAGTGCAGGGGAAGGGATTCGAACCCTCGAAGGCCTATGCCAGAGGATCTTAAGTCCTCCCCCTTTGGCCGCTCGGGCACCCCTGCATTAAAATAACAACAATATAATGTTAGTTTTTATGCTATATAAATATAACTATTTAATTAATAAATACCTAAAAAAACTGAATTTTTCAAAAATAATATAAATAATCAGTCATATATTATTTAATAATAAAAAATTTATGGTGTTAATATTGATTAAAATAGATAAAGATGAATGTGCCGTTTGTGAAGATTGTGTTGATGTATGTCCAGAAGGAGCTATTGAAAAAAAAGTATATAACATAGTAATACACCCAGATAAATGTGATAAATGTGGCGAATGCATAGATGTATGTGCAGTAGGCGCTATATACGATGATGAAGAATAATAAGGTTTGAATATGAAAAAACCAAAATTTTTAAGAAAATTAACAATAGTTGATTATTTAATTATAATAATTGTCATTATTGCAATTGTTTTTGCTTTCATCCATATTACTTCAGATGATAAAAATGAAGCAGAATCAACATCATTTGACTCATCTACCTTAAATAAAATTGTTGAGAAATATTTAGGTTATTATAATAAGGGAGAAATAGTACATACTTCTATTGAGGGAACAAACTCATCTAATAACAAAAAAGTGAATATTAAAGGTGAGATTATCTGGATGGATGATGATCGAGGAAGTAATGTGAAAATATTAGTAAAATCAGGTAATGAGACTTATTTATGTGGTTTATATAAAGACATTCCTAATGCGGATATTTATATTGATAAAGTTTCTCTAGAAGTAAATGGAAGTAAATATTCCAATCTTACTGAATTTTCAATAAATCCATCAAATATTAGTTCTATTGATAATTTAACTAAAGGATTAGATAATTATTCTAATTATGAGCTTACAACTAATATTGCTTTAAATGAATTAGATAATGTAAACTTCCAAGAATTAACAAACAGATTATATGATAATGGCAGAGTCTCATTAAAATTATCCAGTACTGGTTTTACTCAAAAAATAACAATAGTTAGAGCTTCATCTGATGATTTAACTATGGCCAATAATGTTTTAGGAAATATTAATGGTGTAAGTGATGATATTGTTATTAGAGTCTATAATTGTACATTAGATGAACAGAAGTTTATTGAAAATAATTATGATGTAGTGAATGTTAAAACTTATTAAATGGTAAAAATATGAGTTTAATATATTCAAAATTAACAACAATCATAAATAGGATAGCCTACGAAATTCGTAGGTCTTTTATTTTTTCTACAATTTTTTCTATTTTAAAATTTATTGAAGATCAGTGGGTAAATAGCTATTTTAAGAGTTTATATCCCTCTGAGAATTTTTTAAATAATGTTAATAAAAATACCATTATCAATAAGTATATTTTTTCACCTCTGCTTATACTGTTTGTTTTTGCAATATTTCTTATATTATCTTTAAATAGACTAACTATAAGTCTTACAATAACAATTGCAGTAGCTTTTATTTTCTTTTTTATTGGAGCTGTTATTTTACCTAGGTTCTTTTTAAATAATGTTAATGAAAAAGTGTTGGTTGATTTTAAAGATAAAGATATGTATAGTATTGGATTTTGTTTACTTTTAGTTTCTATTATCTTTTTCTTTATCTCTATTGCATCTGTTGGTGGAATTCCACTTTTAAAACCCTCAATTAGATATTTACTCAAACCTGCTTTTACAATGCCTGTTTTTTTATGTATTCCTGCTATTTGTATACTTGGTAGTGTTTATGTAAATTATTATAAAAATTCTAAAATTACAAGATCCCAATTAAGATTTAGATTTTTACTTTTAGTTGTTATTTGTTGTGTTTTTCTATTGGCTTTAGGATATAGGACCCCATTACTTGCTGTTATTCTTATTATGATTATTATTGGTTATTATGGTAATGTTCTCTCTCCATGGGAGGTTGTAATAGGTGCTTTAATTTGTGTACTTGCAATTATTGGTATTGGTTATTTTAGATCTTTAAGTGAGTTACAGATTAGTTCAGCTACTAGTCCTTTTTATACTCTTCAATCCAGGGCAGATTTCACATTACATGTTCTTGATTTGCTTAATTTTATTGGTGCAGATTTTGGAGTAACTAAAGGTTCTGTTATAGCTAGTTCTATACCTGGAAGTGAACTTGGACCTCGTATGATGATTGGAAAGCTTATTTCATGGAGAAGTGAAGTTACTGTAACACCTACTTTAATTGGCCAGATGGTAATTGATTTTGGACGTGTTGGTGTTGCTTTTGGAATGTGTGTTCTTGGTTTTATTTTAGGGATTGGTTTTAAGATTGTTAAAAAAACAGGAAATTATTTCTATATTGGTCTTTATGGTTTACTTTTAACCTATGCTGTTCTTGGAGTTGAAACTGGTATTTTAGATATCCAAGTTTTAATCTATTTTTTAATAGCTATTTTAATTTATATTGTTTATATTTTAAAAAGTAGTAAAACACTAGGGGAGAATATAGGTTAAAAACCTATACCTAGCTTTTTATTAAACTTGTGTTTAATAGTTTTGTGTTAAACCCTAAAAATTTTTATTTTAGAGATTTCTTATTTGGCTGAATAATATAAAAGAGGGTGAAGTTTAGGCGTGCCTAAATTTCATCACCAATAATAATGTTGTAACTCATCATATATAAATGTTTAGGTATGCCTAAATTATGAATATATTTTTACTAACACCTGCAAGTTTTTCCTCAATTTCAGATATATCCACACCTGGAAAAGCATCAATAATAGCCAAATCAACATTAGGTACAGTTAAATCTTCAATAGATTCATTATAAATTTCATAAAGATCATCCTCAATATTATTCAATTTAAGATTAACTTTAAGATTCTCAATAGCTTGAGGATTAATATCATTAAAAATTACTTTTTTAAAACCATATTTTAATAAAAATATCCCAATAGCTCCAGAACCACACATCCCATCAATAGCTATTCCTTTGTTAATATTTTCATTTTCTAGATAATTATAAAGATTTAAAAGTTTTACCTCAGTTGTAGAAGCCACTTCAATATGAGAATTCTTCTGATTTTTAGATATAACAATTAAATCCTTAATTAAAGTTCTTAAAACATCAACTCTATCAGACTCTCCAGCAAGTAATTCAAACTCAAAATTATCAGAATTACGATTAAGAATACCTACAGTGTCACTTCCACTTCCTTTTAAAACACCTTTAACTTCAGGTACTTCATTAAATAATCTTAAGGCAACATTTTCATTGAAATCAGGATGAATTAAAATTAAGTCATCACTACCAATAAACTGTGGATTAAAATTACTATAACAAAAAGCAGGCATTGGAATAGGAGAATTTCTTCTAAGAGTAGCATTTTGATTAACAACATCTTCTTCAATCATTATTTTTAAAATATGAGACATAACAACATCTAAAGGACGTTTACCACAGGAACATTTATGGAAATCCTTATCTAATTTTGAATAATCAGGAAAATCAACAATTGGTGTGAATTTTTTAATCTTAACATCAACACAATCACTACATTGATTTAAATTATTGATTTTATCTTGAATTTTTTGATTCATAATAATAATTTGATTTAATAATAATTAAATAGTTATTAAAATCATTGTATTAAGAGAAATATAAAAATAAAAAATTTACTTTATAAAATGATTTTAAGTTATCTTAAACAGTTTTATAATTTATTATTATTTTTTAGTAAT
>JABUVA010000040.1:31352-35549 GCA_021442885.1 Methanobrevibacter sp.
TTGAAGATATTAATTTATTTAATAATTTATAATATTTTCAATTATTAAAAAGAAAAACATCCCAATTGAAGAGAATTCCTAATTGTTAAAGATATGTTGTGGGCTAATTAAAAAGTTGATGGTAAAATTTTAGTAATCTCCTCAA
This sequence comes from Methanobrevibacter sp., assembly GCA_021442885.1. GTDB lineage: Archaea > Methanobacteriota > Methanobacteria > Methanobacteriales > Methanobacteriaceae > Methanocatella. Next base: position 31,498 of record JABUVA010000040.1, read on the forward strand.
AATATATCTAAGAATTTTAGGAATGCAGTAGAATCTTAAGATTAAATAAAAAAGAAGCAAGTTTATCTTCTAATGAACTAATTTTAATAGGAATCTAAATTTATCGACACTGATTTGATAAAATCTAAGAAATCCAGAATGCTCAAATATATTGCTTATTTTTAGTCTGAAAATGAAAATATCAAAATAAATAAAGTAATAAATAATTTATCTCACATGAATACTACAGAAATTAGCAGATATTTTCACCACAATCTTATAGAGAATTGTAAAAATTAGATAGATACAAATTCTATTGTCCCCTATTTTTGAATAAACATATAATACATCCTCTAGAATACCAAATGAACCTGTATATCTAAATGATATTTTAACTAACATTAATTAAATATTGCTTTATTAATGTTAAATTTATCTAAAAAAGACTGAAAATTATATTAATTAGTTTAAATAATCTTTAATTATTAAAAAAAGATTTTAGGTTAGAAAATGAAAGAAATAACAACAAATAATGATTTTAAAAACAATAATGAGATAGTTCCACAATATAATACTTCTAGACAAAAATATAATGAAAAAGAAAAAGAACTTTTAGATGAACTTCGGGAAAAATTAGTAGATATAGCTATATCATCTGGTGAAAATTTTCAGTTGAATGAAAGTAAACTGTTAAACGATATTAAAGACTTCATATTTTTAAGACTTAACAGTAACAGTGCCCATATAAAAATAGATAATTCCTATTTAGATGAACTTTCAAAGAAATTTCTACAAGACCTATTTGGATATGGAAAAATAGACTCACTGGTACGAGACGATGAACTAGAAGAAATAATGATAATAGGCACAAACAAGCCAGTTTTTGTATATCATAGAAAATATGGAATGATGAAAACAAACATAATTTATAAAAACGAAAAAGAAATAATTGAGCTAATAGATTCAATAGCAAGACAAATCAATAGAAGAATAGACCAAGAAACACCAATACTCGACGGAAGACTAACAAACGGTTCAAGAGTAAATGCAACAATACCTCCAATCTCACCAGACGGACCATCAGTAACAATACGAAAATTCAAACAAGACCCATTAACAATCATAGACCTAATACAAAGTAAAACAATATCCAGTGAGCTAGCAGCATTTTTATGGTTATGTTTTGAAGGACTAGGAGTAAGATCTGCAAATGCAATAATATCTGGAGGGACAAGCTCTGGAAAAACAACAACATTAAATGCACTATCCAGTTTTATAAACCCAAAAGAAAGAATAATAACAATAGAAGACACATTAGAGTTACAAATATATCATGAACATGTTATAAGAATGGAGACAAGACCACCAAACGTTGAAAATGCTGGTGAACTAACAATGGATGATCTTGTAAAAAATTCACTAAGACAAAGACCAGATAGAATAATAGTAGGGGAAGTTAGAGGAAAAGAAGCAATAACACTATTTACAGCACTAAATACTGGACACTCAGGATTTGGAACATTACATGCAAATGATGCAAGAGAAACAATAACAAGACTNNNNAACAAACCAATGGACGTTCCAACAATTATGGTATCAGCAATAGACTTCATAATAATGCAAAATAGAATCTACAGACCAGATGGAGTATCATTTAGACGAATAAGTGAAGTAGCAGAAATAGCAGGAGTAGAAGAAGGAACAATACAACTAAACAAGCTATTCCAATGGAACCCCCAAACAGATAAAATAGAAAACATAGGAGTAGCAAGTAAAACAATAGCTGAAATCTCAAAAACAAGTGGAAAAGAAGTACCTCTAATCTATCAAGAAATAAACAATCGTCAAAACCTATTAAACTACATGGTAAAACAAAATATACGAAATATAAAAGATGTTCAAAAAACCCTAAATAGATACCATGAAGATAAACATTCCATTTTAAATGCAGGAGTGTGATAATATCTTAAATAAATTCTTTATAACAATAGGAAACATATGCATCGTATCATATAATAAAATAATAAATTTTAAACTAACAAAAAGTGAAAATAACAAAATAGACCAATACTTCCAAGAAATAAGAAAAAAAGAGAATGAAGAAGAGCTATTAAAACAAATAATGTTTGATAATACAACAGAAACAAAAGACCCAATAACAAAATTAAGAAAAATAATAATAAACAAGATAAATTTTAAAATAATCTTAATTCTAACACTAATAACAATAATATCTGGAATAATACTAGGAATTGAAGTAGCAATAATCATAGCCATAACACTACTAACATCAACATTCCTAATAATAAAATATCCAAAAATAAAAAATAGTAAAAAATACAACGACTTAAATCTAGAACTACCCTATGCATTAAGACATATGGGAACTGAGTTAAAATCTGGAAAAGGACTATATGATACACTACTTACAATATCAAAATCAAACTACGGATCATTATCTGAAGAATTTGCAAGAGTACTAGAAGAAATAAAATATGGTGCAAGTAATGAAAAATCCCTCCTAGATATGGCAGATAGAGTAAAATCAGATGGATTAACACGAACAGTTCAACAAATAATAGGAACATTAAGAGTGGGAGGAAATTTAGCAAACAGTTTAAACATAATAGCTGAAGACATTTCATTCGACATGCAAATAAAACTAAAAGAATACTCTCAAAAATTAAACGGATTTATACTGATATACACATTTATAGCTATTTTAGGACCAGTAATATTGTTAATAATGTTAATGGCAGCTTCAACAGTGATGGGCGATATTGTGCCTGGAAGCTTAATAATGGTTCTATATGTGTTCTTTTTCCCAATGGTTGTAGTATTTTTAGGAGTGCTAATAAGAAAATTAGAACCAAAAATATAAAATAATCATTTTAAATTATATTGTAACTTTTTTCAAATACTACCCTCATTAAAACACTATTTAATAGATAATATGAAGAATAAAGAAATAAATTTAAATAAAATATCAATAGTAAAGAAAATTTGTGAAAAATTAAAAGAAATGGGTTTCTAGGAAACCCTAAAATGTATTAAAAAGAAATATGTTACTTAAACAACATATCAATACCTTTAGCTGCTAATAATCCCATAAAATCATTAGCAGGAATCATCTTAATATTACCTTTGTTGTATTGATCAACAGCTGCTTGAACCATATTGGCTTTAACTGTTGGATTTTTTGTTGCTTTTGCACAAGCTTTAACCATATCCATTACAGCATCACCTCTCGTATTTCCATTATCGTATTGATCTTCACGAATAATATCAATACCTTTAACAGTGGTATTGGTTCCATTAATATTTACAGTTCCTGCAGCACCTAAAATAGCATCAAGTGCTTGACTATTAACAGCTACAACTGCGTCAATAGATACATTGTACTTATGTTCAACTATTTCTTTTGCATAATTTGCAGATTTATTAAAGTCAGCCCACCAGAATGAATCGTGTAACAACAGTTTCGAACCTGCTCCCTGAGCTTGGGCCTCGGCGGGTTCTGCAGCAGAAGGATGAGATACACCTCCAGGATATACTGGAGTATAATTAGTTATAGAACCATTATTAAGATAAACAAGAAACGCCATATCACAAGCACCCATACCAGGCCTAGTTTCACTTTCATCTATAGCACAAACTAAAATAGTCCTATTTCCTTGAACTAACTTACTATCATTAACTAACATCATTGTTCCGCCAATGAAAGCAACTAATCCAATAATTATAACAATTATTATAGCTATTAATAATTTAGTCCTTCGTCTCATTGTACACCTCTGTATTATTATAAAAATAAATTTACTTATATTTAAAATATAATTTTTATTATACTTAAATATTGTTAATATTAATTAAAATGTGCTTAAGCAAACATTTGATAATAAATTACAATAGCTGGTATGATTAAAACACCCATTAAATGAGATTTACCTACTCCTAAATAATGTGGAAGCATTCCCATAGCTATTGAAGTAATTAAAATAAGTGTTACAAATAAAATAGGAGCCCCATAATAAATAATGAAAATATATAGAATTATAATTTTTTGATATTAA
>JABUVA010000040.1:35762-39773 GCA_021442885.1 Methanobrevibacter sp.
ATAAACAATCAGATGTGTTTAAACCTGCATTTGCTATTAAAAAGTTTGTAGTATCATCATCTCCTTCTGTACCTCCACTAACAGATTGAGCTATTATACTTCCTTGTGCTGGACCAAAACCAGGTAAAAATCCTAAAATGGCTCCAGAAGTCCCTCCAGCAAAAATACTTTTTATTTTTGGAAAATCTAAATTAAGCTCATATTCTGGATTTTGATAAGGAATAGAAGAATTATCATTTAAACTGAAAAGAATTGTACTAATTCCAAAAAGACCTGAAAACATTGCCATCATAGTAATTCCAGATTGAATTGGAGTTTGAAATACAATCCATCCCAAAAGGCCAGAAAGTACAAAAAGAAGTAAAGACCATGAAAACTTACCTAAAGAATTTGTAAGCTTATAAATTAAATAAACAGATACAACAGACAATAAAATCCAAGTGAAAGGCTTTGATATTTCAGTTAGAAATGGTAGAACTATTGCAAAAACTGGAAGCATTATAATAACTACTATTATTGCACCAAATCCACCAACAGCAACTATTCTAATTGTTTCTTTGGCTCTCCCTTCTAAAACCATTCTATGGCCTGGAAGTATTGAAACTGCAGTGCCTTCTTCGGGAACACCTAAAAGCATTGATGGGACAAATTCTATTAACGCATGGGCAATAGACATTGCCACCATTAAAACACAGAGAAATTCTGGAGAAACTATTGTTAGTAAAAAAGTTGAAGCTGCAAACAATATTGCTCCAGCAGTGTTAACATGAATTCCAGGAACCATTCCAGTCATAGTTCCTATTAATATACCTATAAAACAAGCAATTAGCAAATCAAACATACCTTAATGTTTATTTGGCTAATATATAAAATTTGTTTAAGTTAAAATGTTAAATTGAATAAGAATGTTAAATTATATTTTCTCACCACAATTTGTACAGAAAATATCAGATGGATCTAATACTTTCCCACAATTTTTACAAGTTTTAGAAGAATCTAATGAAGTTCCACATTCACTACAAAACTTACTATTTTTATCTATTTTAGAACCACAAAAGCTACAAAAAATAAAATCAGAACTTTCTTCTTTATTTAAAATATTAGTACTATTATTTGAAGATAAATCATTAGCTATTTTTTCTCCACAATATGTGCAGAATTCACTATCCTCATCAATGGATCTTCCACATGAGGGACATTTAAATGTACTAACTGGTAATGAATTAGAACTTGTGCTATCTAAAACAGGACTATTATAAAAATCTTTACCATTATTTATTTCCCTAATTAACTCACGCATATTAGCTATTCTTTTAGAATCTGCAGGATGTGTGCTGAAAAAATCCATTTTATTTTCATTACCCTCTGTTACTCTTGACCAAAAATTAGGAGCATCACTAATATCATAGCCTGCCCAATGCATTATCATCATGCCTAATTTATCAGCTTCAAATTCATGACCTCTGTCAAAAGGTTTTAATAATAAAAATTCAGATCCAACATCTGCAACATTAGCTGTCGCTCTAGCCATATTTCCTAATTCCCCCATACCAAATAAACTTAAACCAATAGCCCCAATACGTGCTGCAGTAGTAATTCCATTTTTAGCACTTCTTACACTAGCTCGAGTTCTTGAATGATCAAGTAATGCATGAGCCATTTCATGACCTAAAATTAAAGCAATATCATTTTCACTATTAGCAGGCCCTAATATACCACTATACATTACAATTTTACCACCAGGCATACAAAAGGCATTTACAGTAGGATTTCCTATTAAATGAAATTCCCAATCATAATAATTTTCAGTGTAATCAGACCGTCCAATTTTTGCTAGAAATGCTTCAACCCCATTAATTAAATCAACAGCTATGTTTTTAACAAGCTTACCTTGTGGAGTATTATCTAATAATTGTGATTGGTTGATAACCTTATAATATTCCTTATAAGACTGCTGTAGAAATTTATCGTCGTTTATTATATCAAAATGCTTTTTATTTGTAAATGGATTTATTGCACTTCTATCATCTTTTGCCATAAGCACACCTTAATAATAATTATATACCTTTATACTTATTAAGATTATACATAATATGGTAATTAAATGTTCTTGAAATATTTGTTATAATTAAAAATAAAAACTAGCTACATTAAATATTTACTATTTAAAAATAAAAAAAGTAATAATAGAAAAAATAAGAAAATAGAGAGTTATTTTTTATGAATAGCATCCCAAAACCAAGCAAAGAAATCTTGATCTTTAAATTTATAAGTTCCTAAATGAACTTTATCTGGAATCTGTGGAAGATCTTTACCTAAAGTTACATTACCCATATAATCAATATCATCATAAAGACCCCCTGTACTAGATCCTTTTATAGAACCATCATCATTACAAGCATAAACATCTAAATAAGTCCCAGAGCTATTGGTTTTATAATCATATGTAACAATATCCCTCCTATCAATTCCAAAAATATCTTTACCCGCTATTTTAATAGATTCGGAAACTGGATCGGAACCAGTAAAATTACCCTTAAATGAATATTTTTGCAAATTAGGAACACAAATATATTGGCCAGGTTTTAATTTCCCATCAAATACCCCATTTGGCCATACAACCTTATAAGTACCATCCGGAGCTTTTATAATAAAATGACCTTTTTTATATCCTTTTAGAATACTTTCAATTTTTGAAATATCCTTAGAAATATCTCCACTTTTAACCATATTAGAAGCTATTTCTTCAATTTGTTTGTTATATTCTCCATCTGTTCCTCCACCAACACCAATAACATAACCATCTTCAGTTATTAATGCTTGGAAAAACTCCCCATCAGTGGTTTTATATTGTTTAACATAAGAAACATTATCCCAATTTCCCTCTTCAATAAATATTTTAGCAGGATCTGCTTCATCCCTTCTAAAAGAAGAAACACTTTCATTTTCACTAACTTGAAGGAGTATAGAACTGCACTCACTATTTATTGCTTCATCAAAGAATGTTGTAGAAACTATTTGAGTTTGTTCCTGAGTAAAAGCAGAAGCAGAAGTTACAGCAACAACCCCCAATACCATAATAACCAATAAAAAAATAATATTTTTCTCTTTCATAAATATCAAATAAAAATTTATTATATATTTCTAATTATGATAATAATTTAATATAAATATTACTAAAATTACATTCAATAAGTTAAACATTAAAATAAATAAAATTAACAATTGAATAAATTAAAATAGCTATTAAAATTAATAATAATGTGTAATTGGAAGTAAGAATAAACCTGCTAAAAATATTATTATAAATGTAATAACATAAGAATCAATATTTTTAATAGTTTTAAAAGGATAATTAATAGCTAATGGAATTAAAGGCATAAGAGGAACAAAATACCTTGGTTGAGCTAACAGATAAGGATCAGCACCAATATTAACCCATGATAAATAAATTACAAAGAACATAGAATAATAAAATACAATAAAACCAAAAATTAAAAATATTCTTTTAATCCTAGGTAATTTAATTTTAATTGGATATAAAATTGAAAATGCAAAAAAGAAAATGAAATAAAGTAGATTAAAAAATTTAATACCTTTATAATCAGCAAAATGGAAATAACTTAAATCTGTAATAGCTAAACCAATGAAAGATTTAGTACAAAAAACAAAGAAGTTTAATAAATTTAATGGATTTGATAAGAGAAAATTTAATTGTTTAATAGGATTATGATTACTATTAGGACTGATATTAACAGCACTATTACCTAATCCTGGAATAACACCTATAGTAAAAAGTATACATAAAATAATTATAATAACAACAGGTATTATCATTGAAAACTTATAATTTTTAGATTTGAAATTTTTAGATGGTATGAAAAATACCAAAAACAATAAAATCAGATAAACAGGCTTAATAATCGAAATTAATAAACAGCAAATAAAAAAGATTAACAAATCCTTATTTTCAACCTTATTTGTATACATATAAATAAAATATGCAACCAT
>JABUVA010000040.1:39780-41104 GCA_021442885.1 Methanobrevibacter sp.
CCTAAAGTAAGAATAAATGCATCATAGCTAACAGAAGATACTTGAGAAATTAGCAAAGGTATACATGCCATGAGAAATAATGGAATTTTGTACGTTGTAACCTTTTTTATAGCAAATCGAGCAATTAGTGCATAAAAAATTAAATTTCCAAGTCTTGCAAGCCATAAAGCCCCAATAGCTGTTAAATCAAAAAGTTTAGCGATAAATATTCCAATTGCTGAGAAAATATGTGCATAGAAAGGTGTTTGAGTTGTAGTTGGCCAATAACCCATAGAATCAGTTATAGGGTTGAAAAATGAAGGATCTTTAATAAACGTAGTTCCAAAACCATTTGTATTAAATACAAAAAAGTAATCCTGAACTAAGTAACCCGATGAGGAAGCTTTAGGTAGTAAAATACCTTCAGTAATATATTCTGGTCTTAAAAAATGAACACCCTCATCAGGAAATACAAATGGAGGTGTGAAGATTACCATTAACAAACCAAAAAACAAAATAGTTACAAAAGCCACATTATGAATATTATTCTTATTTCTAAAAGCATATAAAATAAGAAAACTACCTATAATAACAATGAAAATAATCGCACCAATTTCAAAAGTAGGATTTTTATAATTCTCAGGAGTAAACATTGCTACTATAAAAAAACAAATAAATAAAATATACAGTAGAATAAATTTTTTATTGTTAATTAAACAACTGTAATATTTATTTAAAATATTTCTAACCATAACTTATTGTTTATTTTGATAGTATATATTAGTTTCCAATATAATTTAGAATACATTTAACTGCAAAAAAATCCTCATTTTATATAAAAAAATATCTAAAAAACTAATTAACTTGTTTTAATGCTTTATATTATAATAAATATTATTGTTATTAACTTATAACTATCAGACTAATAATAATTTAAATAATATAAGAAATTTATTAATAAATATGGATGATAAAATTTTAATATTAACAGAATTTATTCGGCAATCCCCAAATAGAACTAAAGTCCTAAAAACAATTGGAGATGATGTTTTAAGACCCAGTGAAATTACAAATAAGACACATGTCCATATAAATAATGTAAGCCGTTCATTAAAACAAATGAGAGAGAAAAATATAGTATATCTCATAAATCCTGATTCTAAACGTGGCAGATTATATAAACTTACCTATGATGGTAAGGAAGTTTTAAAAAATTTAAAAGATTAAAAATAAAAAAAAAAGTATAAGAAGATTACATTAATCTTCTAGTATCAGTTATTTCTATACTAGCTACATTGTCTAGTTTACTCATAGCTTCTTCTGTAGATTCAGTTCCGCCTTCACC
>JABUVA010000041.1:0-1595 GCA_021442885.1 Methanobrevibacter sp.
AGCAATTTCTGAAAATACCTTCATATCACAAGGGTTACCACTATAGTGAACTGGAGCTATAAGTTTAGTTTTATCTGTAATTTTATCTTTAACTTTAAATGGATCTAAATTTCCAGTTTTAGCTTCAACATCACTAAAAACTGGTTTAGCACCTAAATATAAAGCTGCATTAGGAGTTGCAACAAAAGTATTAGGTGTTGTAATCATCTCATCACCATCACCAAGACCTAATGCAAAATAAGCACCATGTAAAGCAGATGTTCCTGAATTAAACCCAACAGCATATTTAGCACCAACATATTTAGCTATAGCTTGTTCAAATTCATCAATCTTAGGACCTTGTGTTATGAAATCAGCATTTAACACTTCTACAACAGAATCAACATCATCCTGATCCATTGTCTGTTTTCCATAAGGTAAAAATTTAGAAATAACAATCACCTAGTAAACAATATCTATATCTTTAAGAGCTTCTCTAATCTCTTCTACAGTTAACCATTCTTTATTTTCATTAGAAGCATAGTAGAAACCATCTTCTACTAATTTTCCACCTTCTTTAATTTCAATATCTTTAAATTTAAGCTCTGGATAAATAATATAATAATCATCATATTCATAGGCATTTCTTGAATCATCAGATGTAATCATTGCTTCATGAAGCTTTTCACCAGGTCTAATTCCAATATCTTCTATTTCACAACCTGGAAGCATTGCCTCAGCTAAATCAGTAACTTTAAATGAAGGACATTTATGAATATATAGTTCTCCACCTTTAGCTTCATCAATAGCTTTAATAACAGTATCTACAGCTTCATCTAATGTAATCCAGAAACGTGTCATTCTTTCATCTGTAATTGGTATTTTAGTTTCACCTTTATCAATTAGGCCTTTAAAAAATGGTATTACAGAACCACGACTTCCAGAAACATTACCATAACGTACAACTGAAAATGAAGTGTTTTTAGCACCAACATATGCGTTAGCAGCTATGAATAATTTATCAGAAACCATTTTAGTAGCACCATAAAGATTAACAGGGTTAACTGCTTTATCAGTTGAAAGTGCAACTACTTTCTCAACACCTTTATCAATAGCTACATCAACAATATTACGAGCACCATCAATATTGGTTTTAATTGCTTCTAAAGGATTGTATTCAGCTGCAGGCACTTGTTTTAAAGCCGCTGCATGAACAATAATATCCACACCATCAGAAGCACGGGCAAGTCTTTGTTTATCTCTAACATCACCAATAAAATACCTCATGTTCTCTTCAAACTCAGCAAACTCTCTTTGCATTAAATATTGTTTATATTCATCTCTAGAGTAAATAATAATCTTTTTAGGATTGTACTGGCCTAAAATTCTTCTTGTAAACTTCTTTCCAAAAGAACCAGTACCACCAGTAATTAAAATAGTTTTATCATCAAACATGTTAAACTCCGTAAAAACTTCAATTATCAAATAAATATCTTATAAACTAAATCATTGCATCAATGAGAATTTTTCTAATTGCCATAAATATCTACCCTTTTTATTTTAAGGAGCATACCTAATTAAAAAATTTATTCTTATTTTTTAATATAAACAATTAT
>JABUVA010000041.1:3118-6125 GCA_021442885.1 Methanobrevibacter sp.
CAAACACTTAAGCATCTTCAAAAGGTGCAGTTAATGATTCTTAAAGATTTTATTGAAATCTGTAATAAGAATAATTTAGATTACTATTTATTCTATGGTACTCTTATTGGTGCTGTTCGTCATAAAGGTTTTATTCCTTGGGATGATGATATTGACATTGCAATGTTTAGAGAAGATTATGAGAAGTTTCTAGAAGCATTTAAAAAAGAAAAAAGTGATAAATACGAGTTATTAGAAACCAGATATCAAGATGACTATTTTTTCATATTTGGTAAAATGTCTTTAAAAAACACTAGCTATGGTGAAAACTGGAGTGGACAAGTTTCTTTTAAATTAGGAATTTTCATAGACATCTTTGTTATAGAAAATGTTCCAGATAATAAAATTAAAAGATTTTTCTTTAGAAAAAAATGCTTTATATATGATAAATTACTAGCAATAGCTGCAATTAAATTTGATAAGAATTATCCATTTTACATAAGAGCTACAACAAATACTTTACACACTATTTTAAATAAACTTAATTTAAACACTAAATACTTCCAAAAAAAGGTTATTAATACTATGAAAAAATATGGAAATAAAGATACGACCTATGTTTGTGAACTATCAGATGAATGTCAGTCTTATTATAAAAAATCTGATTTAACACCTCCAATTAAAGTTAAATTTGAAGATATTGAAGTTAAAATTCCTAATAATTATGATGCTGTTTTAAAAACTATTTATGGAGATTATATGAAGATACCTCCTGAAAATGAGAGAGTAACTCATAATATAGATTATGTTGATTTTGGAGAATATTAAAAAGTAGGTATGAATATGTCTAGACTATATGGAGATAAAGAGAATATTTCATCAAAAAAAATTAAAGATTTTTTTGATAAAAGAGCAGAAATAGATGTTGAATATTTACTTTCAATTACTGAGTATTCAGATGCTGAAAATTCAAAACAAAGACATTTGAAAGAGTCTGAAATTCTACTTAATGAATTGGATTTTGAAAATAAAAAAGTTTTAGAAATTGGTTGTGGAACTGGAAGATGGGCAGAAGTACTTCATGATAAAGTTAAAGAGTATAATGGAATTGATTATTCTAAAAACCTTATTAAAATAGCTAATGAGAATTATAATTATCCTAACTGCCATTTTCAAGAATTATCTGCAATGGATATTAATGAAAAAATCCTAATTACAGATGGACCTTTTGATATACTCTTAATTACAGGTGTTCTTCTTTATATTAATGATGAGGATATTAGAAAGATTGTTAAAGAAGCTAGTAAGCTTATAAAAGAAGATGCTGTTATTTTTATTAAAGAACCTTTATCTAATATGGAGAATCGTTTAACTTTAAAAGATTTCTACTCTGAAAGTTTAGAAAATGATTATAATGCGATTTATAGAACTCCTGAAGAATTATTAGAATTATTTAAAGATATTAAAAATATTTCCAATGTTAAAATGGGAGATATGTATAATGAATTAAATGAACGCGAGGAAACTGGATATAAATATTTTGTTATTGAATAATTGGAGAGTTGAAAAATATGCTTAATTTTACTATTGGACCTGTAATGTCAAATGAAAAGGTAAGAGAAATTGGTTCTAAACAAGTTCCATACTTTAGAACTCCTGAGTTTTCTGAATTGATGCTTGAAAGTGAAGATTTAATGAAAAAACTGTTAAATGCACCTGAAGATTCTCGTTGTGTTTTTATTACTGGTTCTGGAACTGCTTCTATGGAAGCTATAGTAATGAATGGATTTAATAAAGATGATAAAGTTTTAATTGTAAATGGTGGAGGTTTTGGTCAGAGATTTGTTGAATTATGCCAATTACATGAAATACCATATGAATCTATTGATTTAGAAATAAGTAAGGATATAACAGAAGATATTCTTAAAAATTATGAAAATAAAGGTTTTACTGGTTTTTTAGTTAATATTCATGAAACTTCAACTGGTGTTCATTATAATCTTGATTTAATTAGTGAATTTTGTAAAAACAACAATATATTTCTAGTTGTTGATGCAATAAGCTCATTTTTAGCAGATGAAGTTGATATGAGTAAAAATAATCTTGATGTTGTAATTACTGGCTCTCAAAAGGCTTTAGCATGTCCACCTGGTGTTTCTATAATAGCTTTATCTCCAAAAGCAATAGCTAAAATCGAGAAAAATAACTGTAAATCAATGTATCTTGATTTAAAAAACGCTTTAAAAAATGGTGAAAGAGGTCAAACTCCTTTTACACCTGCAGTAGGTATTTTAATTCAAATTAATGCCAGGTTAAATGAGATATTTGAAAATGGTGGAGTTGAAAGTGAAACAGAAAAGATTAAAACAATTGCAGAAGACTTTAGAAGTCAGATTAAAGATCTTCCATTTGAAATAACTTCAAATTCACTTTCAAATGCTGTTACACCCTTACATCCTACAACTGCTTCAGCTGATGATATTTTCAATATTTTAAAAGATGAGTATGATATTTGGATTTGTCCAAATGGTGGAGATTTAAAAGATACTTTATTTAGAGTTGGCCATATTGGAGATTTAACAATTAATGATAATAACCAGCTAATTGAAGCTTTAAAAGATATGCAGAAAAGAAATTTAATTTAGGTTGATAAAATGAAGAAAGTTATCACATATGGTACATATGATCTATTTCATTATGGTCATGAAAGACTACTAGAACGTGCAAAAGAGCTTGGAGACTATCTAATTGTAGGGGTTACTGCTGATGACTTTGATAAAACAAGAGGTAAAATCAATGTACATCAACCTTTAATAGAGAGAATTGAATCAGTCAGATCAACAGGACTAGCAGATGAAATAATAGTTGAAGAATATGAAGGACAAAAAATTGACGATATAAAAAGAAAAGAAATAGATATCTTCACAGTAGGCTCAGACTGGGTTGGAAAATTCGACTATTTAAAAGAATACTGTGATGTAGTATACCTAGATAGAACAGAAGGAATTTCAAGCTCAGATATAAGATC
>JABUVA010000041.1:7074-8728 GCA_021442885.1 Methanobrevibacter sp.
AAAAATTATCTTCCAATAATCTCTTTAATAATGTAAATATCTCCATCATCAAAGGCTCTAGTAACATATAATAATATTAAATAAATAACAATACCAACAGGAATAGCTACCCACATATTAAGGTCTAAAACAAATAAAATAACACCTAAAATACAAGATGAAACAATAATCTTAATACAATCAAAAGTTAAGTGTCTTGAAGGAACTATTCCAACACCTTTTAATGAATATAAAGCTAGAGCAAAAACAAGAATTTCACTTAAAACAGTAGAAACAGCAGCTCCTATATAAGAATATTGAGGAATTAAAAAGAAATTTAAAGTAATATTAAAAACAGCTGCTACAAAATAGATTTTAGTAATAGAAACTTCCTTATGAGATGCATTAAGAGCAGTACTAGCTGCACCATTAATAAATAAGAAACAAACAGTCCAAATTAATATTTTTAAAACAGAACCTGCCTGATCATATTGAGAACCATAAATAAAATCAATAATATCTCCAGAATAAATTAAACAACAAACACAAATTGGAATTGTAATAAAAGATAAATATTTAATAGATTTTTCAAAACTAGCACCTAATAATGAAGCTTCACTATTATACTGTTTACTCATAACAGGATATATAACAGCAGTATAAATTCCATAAAACAAAGCTAAAACACTAATTAACTTATAAGATGCATTATAAATACCCGTTGCAAAGTCACCAACCATTTTAGTAAGCATTACAATATCCATATAATAATAAACAGTGTAGAAAATACTAGTTAATGCAAAAGGAGCACCCCAAATTAACAATTGCTTCCAAAACTTAAAATCAAACTGAATTTTAGGAACAACAATACGAGTAACCAAAATATAAGCAGAATAGAGAAATGACATAAAATAAGAAACAAGATAAGCTATAGTAATACCAAATAAACCAGTATCAAAGTAAATCGCAGAAAGAATCAAAATAAAAGACAGAACAGAAGATAAAATACTAGACATAGCCTGATATTTACCTTTTTCATGAGCCTGAAACACACCATAAAAAAGATCATTAAAATTCTTAATTGCAGTTTCAATAGCATATAACAAAGTAATAAAAATAGCCAAACCAGAAAAGTTTAGAACTACCAGTAAAGCTAAAATAAAAGCAAAGTAAACAAAAGACATTATAAATTTTAAAGGTAAAACATTACCTAGATAATCTTTAGCTACATCATAATCTGTGGCCACCGCCCTAACAATATGTAAAGTAGTTCCACAATCACAAATAACAACAAAAATACCTGTAAAGGAAATAGCAAAACCAAAAACACCATAATCACTAACACCAAGATATCTAGCAATTAAAATAGTCCAAATAAATGCTAAAACACTAGTAATAATCTGAGAGGCCATAAGCCAACTCATATTCATGAATATAGATTTAATTTTACTCATAAAAATTCCTTAATAAAAACTAATTAAACATAATTAATTTTGTTATTAAATATTAAAAACTTTTTCTATGGAAAAATACCAATAATTAAATTTCTGTATAAAAGTTATTTCAATTGAAAATATTTATATGAAGTTAAAATATTGATTAAATTGTTTAAAATTGCTTATATTTAAAACAGAAAGTTTTTATAATAATTAAACCTATTTAATCCTATGACCAC
>JABUVA010000041.1:9255-14994 GCA_021442885.1 Methanobrevibacter sp.
ATTTTCAAAAGAGCAGTGAAGATTTTGGAAAAAATCGAAACATTAAATAAAGAAGTAAAAGCAAATATAAAATATATAATGGAATTATTATATAGACGTCTATCTGGAAAAGAATTAGAAGGAGAATTAAAAGAGGTGTTTAGAATGGGTCCAACACTATACGAAGAAGTACTAATTGAAGGTAAAAAAAGCGTAGCTAAAAGAATGTTAAAAAATGGTCTTTCAATTGATGACATTCATACTTACACTGCGTTATCTAAAAATGAGATTTTAGAACTTGAAAAAACCATATAATCAAACTAAAAACCAAAACTTATTTTTTATTTTTTCAAAAATCAAAATAAAATAACCTATGAAAAAGGAAGTGCTAAAAATGGGTCCAACACTATACGAAGAAGGTCTACTAGTAGGTATAAAAATAGGTTTGAAAAATGCTAGAGACAAAGAAAAAGAAGATATGAAGATAATAGCTCAAAGAATGTTAAAAAACGGGATTTCAATTGAAGAGATTCATACTTACACTGAAATACCTAAAAACGACATTTTAAAATTGACTAAACACCTATAGAAAACCAATTATTTTTCTACAATCCTCTAAATATTATCTTAAATTAAACAATAGGTCCTTAAAACTCTTTAAAACAATGATAACAACCCATAGGAAAAAACCAAATAAACAAAGATATTTCACATAATATATAAATAACAGTATTATTAAAACTATTTAAATAATAAGGTGAAATTATTGTCAAGAAAAAGGATTTGTTATGTTACTACATCATATGCACTATTTTTATATCTTATTAAATTTGGATACAATCCAGAAGACATATTTATATTTACAGGATCATTTCCAAAAGATATTTCAAAAAATCTAGATCAAACAACACTTCCATTGATAAATTTTGCTGATGGTCCATTATTTGCTCCTTTAGACTCAATAAAAGGAGTAGGTAAAAATATTGTTGGATATGGAAAATACTTTTATGGCTATTTAAAACTTAAAACCTTACTTTTTAGAAAAACCTTTAGAAAAGAGGTATCTGTATATGGACATGCACATCATACATTTTCATATATGTTTTATGTAAATGAAGACTCCTACATAATAGAAGATGGAGTTGAAAATTACGTAAGGGAAATAAAAGAAACCCATAAAATCAACCCTATAATAGATGGTTTTCTACATCTCTGTGGAGTGTACTTTTTATCTCAAAATGAAGGATTTGGAACCCATAAAAACATTAAAAAAATCTATCTAACAAAAGAACATGACAATCCCCTAATAAAAGATAAAGTTGAAATTATAGATATAGCTAATTGTTGGAACTCTAAAACAAAAAAAGAAAAAGAAGACATCCTTAAAATATTCAATATTAACTATGATGATGTGTTAAAACTAGAGGAAGATTCTGTTCTACTATTAACAGAACCTTTTTATGAAGAGAACTATTTAACATATGAAGAAGAAATTAAAATATATAAAGATATAATTAATCATTTTAAAGATAGAAAAATTATTATAAAACCACATCCAATGGATTATAAAGATTATTCAAAGATATTCCCAGATATTCCAATATTAGAAAAATCATTTCCAATAGAATTATTAAATCTCATAGGATATAAGCCAAAAACAGTTGCATCAATAATATGTACTGCACTTTTAAACTTTAAAAACAGTGAAATATATGTTTATGACGGCGAGCTAAACTCAGAATATCTTAATGAATCTAGAGATGTTTTAAATAAAATGTTAAAGGAAAGTAGGTGAAAAAATGGTAATAGTTGAAAATAAAAAGCTTACAGAATATGATCCTAAAACATTACAAAAACTAAAAGACCTAGAGTTAAAAATATTAAAAGAATTTATTAGGATATGTGATGAGAATGATTTAGAATACTACCTTATGTATGGAACTCTTATTGGAGCTATTCGCCATAAAGGTTTTATCCCCTGGGATGATGATATTGATGTTGCAATGCTAAGAGAAGAATATGATAAATTTGTAGAAGTTATGAAAGACTATAAAAGCGATACATTTGAATTTCTCTCACCACAAACCCATGATTTATACAGGCCAATGTATTCAATATTAAGTTTAAAAGGAACCAATGTTGAGCGAATTTATGATAGAAACACAGATTTTAACATAGGAATATGTATAGAGATATTTGTACTTGAAAACGCACCTAAAAGCTATTTAAAACAAAAGCTATATAGAATTAGAGTCCCATTATTTCAAAAATTCTTACTATCCTTTGGATTAACATATAATGACATTTACCCCTCAGAAACAAAACAAAAAATTGGAAGAACAATAAGAAAAATATACAAAATTCTAAAGATAAACAACGAGTTTATGAAAAAAAGAACAAGTAAAATAGTTAATTATGGGGAAAAAGATAGTAATTATGTCTGTGATATTGGAAATGACGACGATATGATAATATATGATAAATCCATATTTACACCAGCAAAAAAGACAAAATTTGAAGATATAGAAGCAAAAATACCAAATGACTATGATACTTGTCTTAAATTAATATATGGAGAATATATGAAAATCCCACCAAAAGAAGAGCAAATAAATCACGAATATGATGATGTTGACTTTGGTAAATACAATTAACCTAATAAATTTTTAACCCTTTTAAAAGACTCAAAATAATAATAAGCAAGACTAATCTGATTATTAGATAATAATTTATTAGCATAAGAATAAACAAAACCAGGAGTTTCTAAAGGAGAATCAAGTAAATTAATTAAACTAGCTATTTTTCTTAAAAGCTCTAACTTAACCTTTTTAGAAACATCAAGATTAACATATCTAAAATAAAGACTTAAAATCTGATAACCAAACAAACTAGGAACAATATCCTTCCTATTATACTTTACAATAAGATCATAAGCTAAATAAAAAGAATCTAAAGTTTTATAAAACTTATCAACAGTAGGCTTTGTAGAATGAGAAGACCCCTCCTCCATATAATAATTATAACCAAAGAAATTATTAAGATAAATCATCTCATCAATAAGTAAAAACTCCTCTAAAGTAAAAACAAAATCCTCACCAATACAATTCTGGAATTTTAAATTATTATCCCTAATAACCTCCATCTTATGAATACCATTACAAACAGTTACATGTTGTAAAGGAACATCAGAGCTTTTAATAGACACCTCCCCCACAGATTCATCAAAATAATAATAAGGCTCCCAGCTATCTCCAATAACCTTAACATAATTACATTTAACTAAATCCACCCCTGATTCTACAATCTTATCATATAAAACCTCACAGATCTCAGGCCTAAACTCATCATCAGGATCTAAAAACATAACATAATCCCCTTTAGCTATTTTTAAACCAGAATTACGAGGCTCAGCAGCACTACCAGAGTTTTTATCATGAAAAATACTAGTAAAATTCTCATAGCTATTAGTATACTCTTCAATAATACTTCTAGAATTATCACTAGATGCATCATCAACTAAAATAACCTGAAGACTATTAACATCAAAAGTCTGATTTAAAATCGAATCCAATCCTCTTTTTAAATATTTCTCAGCATTGAATATAGGAACTATAATACTAATCTTATATTGAATAAGAACCACCTTTTATAATAACTATTATTACATTACTACTATTTTAAGATTATTTTATAATTAAGTGAAAATTATATACATTATTAATTAATAAATATAAATTAAAGAGAGAAGAAATGAGATTACTCCTTATTTCCTTCTTTTATAAATATTTTCCAACACTTAATTAATAAAAAAATTTTGAAATCAAAATATAAACATATCTAAGGGAGGTATGAAATAAAAATGTTTAAAAAAATTATGATACTAATTATAGCATTAGTGTGCTTATTATCTGTTTCAGCAATTTCAGCAACAGACAACAACACTGCTGGTGATAATGTTACAGTTGATAATACTGATGAATCATTCTATGTCCTACAGGATGAAATAGCTAATGCATATGAAAAAGGAACACTAGAATTAGAAAGAAACTATATAAATACTGGAGGATTTCCAGATGGTATTACAATTAATAATAGTATAACTATTGATGGTAAAGGCCATACAATTGATGGAAAAAATAATGGTAGAATATTCAATATTAATACTAATGTTGTAAATGTGACTCTTAAAAACATCAACTTCGTCAATGGAAAAGTCACATCTGAATACTCTCAGATGCTTTATGGTGGTGCAATCTTTGTTGTTAAAAGTGGAAGTAGCCTTACTGTGATAAATTCCACATTCACCAACACCACAGCACAATATAGTGGTGGTGCAATCAGTAGCGCTGGTAAAGTTACTGTTATAAATTCCACATTCACTAACACAAGAGCAGAATATGATGGTGGTGCAATATACTGTTATGGTGGTGTTAATGTTACAAATTCCAGTTTCACAAACACCACAAGTGTAGGTTATGGTGGTGCAATCTACAATACTAATCGTGGTAGTGTTACTCTAACAAATTCCAGTTTCACCAACACCTCAAGTGGTAGTTATGGTGGTGCAATCTATTGTATAACTGCTACTGTAACAAATTCAAGTTTCACCAACACTACAGTAATAAATACTGGTGCTAGTAGAGGTGGTGCAATCTTAAGTTATATGGATGCTACTGTGGTTGATTCTAAATTCAAAGACTGTAAAGCAAAAATTGGATCAGACATATCTTCAATGTCTGGTAGTATTAATTTAATCTGTAATGATTATGATGGTAAAAACAAATACAATAACACAGAAGTCAATGGTAATGTAAATAAATATATTATTAGTGGTACTTTTGCAGAAGTAGAATACAGAATAAACCAGACAGAAGATAAAGGTGTTTTAAATCTAGAAAATAAAAAATACACAGCAATTGATAATGATACAACAATTAATGTTAATAAAAATATCACTATTAATGGTCAAGGAGCAACACTAGATGCAGATAAAAGATTTAGAATAATGAATATTGTTAATGGTATGAGTGTTACTCTTAAAAACATTAATTTCATCAATGGGAATTCCTCTACTTCTGGTGGTGCAATCTATAGTATTTCTGATAGTCTTACTGTGACAAATTCCAGTTTCACCAACAACACAGCAGCTATTTATGGTGGTGCAATCTTCACTTATTATGAGATTTCTGTGACAAATTCAAGTTTCACCAACAACACAGCAAACAGCGGTTATGGTGGTGCAATCGGTAGCTATAGAAGTAATATTACTGTGACAAATTCCAATTTCACCAACAACAGAGCAAACAGCGGTTATGGTGGTGCAATCGGTAGCTATGGAGGTAATATTACTATGGCAAATTCCAATTTCACCAACAACATAGCATATTGTGGTGGTACAATCTGCAAAGCTAGTATTGGTAGTGTTACTGTAACAAATTCCAATTTCATAAACACCACATCATTTACTGAAGGTGGGGCAATCTGCAGTGAAGGTAATGTTAGTGTTATAAATTCCACATTCACAAACACTAAAGCAAATAATGTTGGTGGTGCAATAATAGGTTATTCTTCTAGTGTTAGTGTTATAAATTCCACATTCACAAACACCACATCCGGAAGTGATGGTGGGGCAATCTCCAATTATCCAGGAAACATTTTTGTTTCAAATTCTAATTTCATCAACAATTCTGCAAAAGGTAATGGTGGTTCAATAAGAGCTGAAGGGTCTTTAAATGTTAAAGATTCAACTTTCAATTCCCC
>JABUVA010000041.1:15556-17476 GCA_021442885.1 Methanobrevibacter sp.
ATACAGTTAATTCAAACCTTATCATTCTTTAAAATGCTATTCTGGGGGATGATTTTCACGGAATGGTAAATTAACTATTTTTTTCATTTTCAAGTCTTTTATATAATAGTAAAAGCATTAGATATAATATTTAAAGTTGTGGAAAACTATTTATAAAACATTTTTTTAATTATAATTTGCTTATTTAAAGTTAATTTATGATTTAAATATAATATTGTTGTAAATACATAAAATAAGCCTTATTTTAAAGATAAATTATAAAAATAATGAAAATAACCTAATATTCATGAGTGTTAGAGCATATATTTTAAGAAAAGTTAATGTAGATTTCACAGATGAACATATAATTTTTGAAAGAGTCCTAGATAGAGAACCATTATTTAATGTATGGCACAATCCAGATATATTTGAAATATTTATGCGATATGGGGATGATTTTTCAAATAATGATGCAATAGGTGAAATAAGATTGTCAAGAAAAGATTGGATGAATTTTAAAGTAAACTTTAAAAACGAAGGTTGGACTAAAGAAGAGCTAGATATATTAACTCAAATTAACGATGAGCTAGAAATTGAAGAAGACCTATGGTGTGAATGTTTCTAGAATTTTTCTAATTCAAAATTCATAAATAAATTTGATTTTCCTACAAAGCTAATAAACAAAACATTAATAAATAATATAAAATAAAATTATTAAATGTTATAATATTAACATGAATTATTAAATTATATTTATAGGAGAGTAATTTATATGGCAATTAATAATGGAGATTTTATAAGATTAAATTTCACAGGAAAAATTAAAGAAAGTGATGATGTATTTGATACTACTTATGAAGATGTAGCAAAAGAAGCTAATATTTACGTTGAAGAAAGACCTTACGAAGCAATTCCAATAATTGTAGGAGCTAATCACTTACTTCCAGCAATCGAAAAAGCTGTAGAAGGCCTTGAATCTGGAGACAAAAAAACAATAGAAGTAGATAGTGGTGATGCATTTGGTCCTAGAAGACCTGAATTAATCCAGTTAGTACCAATGAGAGAGTTTAAAAAACAAGGTATGACTCCAATGCAAGGTATGACAATTTCTATGGAAGGAAGAACTGGAAAAATATTAACTGTAAATGGTGGAAGAGTAAAAGTAGATTTCAACCATGAATTAGCAGGTAAAGACTTAGTTTATGATGTAGAAATTATCGACATTATTGAAGATGATGAAGATAAAATAAAAAGCTTAATTGAGCTTCATTACGAGTTCCCAAGTATGAATATTGATAATACTATAATTGAAATCGATGGAAAAACTGTTAACATATCATTAGACGATCTTACTAAATTTGATCAAAAATCATACATGGATATAACTCTTAACAGATTTAAAATATCAAAAGATATCTGGGATTATATGGATATGGAAAAAGTTAATTTCACAGACTCTTTTGAGAAAAGAGAAGTCGAAGACAATGAAGAAGAACAAGAAGAAGAATAATCCTTCTTCTAAATACTTTTTTTATTAGCAATAGCTACAATTCCAGGAATATTATCTACTTTTAATCGAAACATAGCTTCAATACCCTCATTTTCAAATAAAACACATTCTTTTTCTAATACACTACTTGATAGAAGTGCAGCTACTGGTGGGGTAATTACAAAAATAGAATCATTATTATAAAGTTCTTCTTTTGTTTTGTTACTTAAAGAACCTTTGCCAATATGAATTTTAACACCATTTTCACTTAAAAAAGGAATAGTGGATTCAATTTCATACTTGTTACTTGTTGTAGGTGAAATCCCAGCATCACTAACTGCAGTATGCATTATAGCTATTCCATCTAATTTAAATGGAACATTATCTTCTTTAATTAATTCTACTAATTGTGGAAGTGCTGCATCACGACCAGTATAAATTTCTCCACTTAT
>JABUVA010000041.1:17758-24710 GCA_021442885.1 Methanobrevibacter sp.
ATAATATTATTTATATCTCCTCACAAACATTTAGAGTTATATATTAAATGTTATCAAATATATACTAATAAGTAAAAATTGTTTTATGGTGGTTAATATTAGTCTATTTAAAAGTATTAGTAGAAAACTAAACTCCCAAAATCATGCTCTTGAAATTCAAAAAGAAATAATTGATTCTATTAAAGCTGGAAATCCATTTTCAGAGGTTATTAAGGATAATAAAGAAATGATTGCCCAATGGTATATAAAAGGAAGGAAAGGTAATGAGCTTTATACTAATTTCTACAATCAGTTAAATCAATTAGCAAAAGAGGATATAATTTTTGAAGATTTAGTTACTATTGTTGAGTCTGTTAAAGAATCTAAAGAATTTTTAAAAAATAGACAATATTTCATTTTATTTAATTCACCTCAAGATATTGATGAATGGTATATAAAAGGTCGGGATGGTGATAAAACTTTCAAATGGTTTTATAATTCAATAAAAGAATATGCATTTCAAGATGTTATAAAATATGATGAAAAATTATTAAATAATCTATTAAATGATGGTTTAGATTTAAATGTAGCTTTAAGTTCACCTAAACTATTTTCCACCAAAAAAGAATTTAAAGAAAATGATTATGGTTCAATAAAACCATTAGTTGAAAAAAATTCAAAAGAAGCTATTATTAATGGTCTTAAAAATGGAAAACAATTCACAGATTTAATTGAAAGTGAAAATATCTACAATACTCCTGAAGAAATTAGGCAATGGTATGAAAAAGGAAGAAATGGCAATCCAAACCATAAAGATTTCTATAAAAATGCATTGCCATATGTTGTAAAACAAGATTATAATAAAGTTAGTGAAGCTATTAATAAAGGAACTCCAATAGAAGAACTTTTATCATTACCAAGTATAATGTCCTCTAAATATGAATTCCAAGAATATTTACAATTACAAGAAGATGAGTCTTTTGGTACATTTATAGAACAAGATACTCAAAAAGCAATATTAAACAGTTGTATGGCAGGTGTTCCATTTAAAAAAGCTATTAAAGATGTTTTCAAATTTAACTCTAAAGATATTGAAATATGGTATAAATTAGGAAGGGGAGGGGATTCTCAGTATAAAGATTTCTTCGATAAAATATCACCCTTTGTACTAAAAGATGATTGTGAAACTATACTTAATGCAGTTCAAAGTGGAAAATCATTAAATGAAGCTATTGAAGAAAGTGAATTAATATCTTCTAAAGAGGCTATGAAACAATTATATTCTAAAACAGAATTTGATAGTGGAGGAATAGCAAACATTGTAAATAAAACAATAGATGTACTTGTTTTTAATACAAATTTTTCATCATCCTCTTTTGATTTTAATGCAAAGTCTGAAAATATTAATCAGTGGGTAGAATTAGGTAAACTTAACATTTTTCCATTTAAGAAATTTTATGATGAATACTTAATTTATAAAACTCAAATAAAAATAATACAATCTCTTAAAGATAATGAACTATTTTTCAATTCAATAAATAACACAGACTTAGCATATAAACCTGATGAAATATTAGAATGGTTTTTTAAAGGTAAAAATGGAGAAAAATATGTTGAATTCTACAATCAATGCTCTAAATATACAATAAATGAAACAAAACAATTAATCATCAATCATTTAAGTATGTATCACTCATTTGATCAAGCTATTGAACAAGTTAATAAATTATATAATGAAGATGAAATTCGTGAATGGTTTAATCAGGGTAAAAATGGTGAAGATCACATTGAATTTTATGAAACATCTATGGAAATTATGAGTCAATTTAAAGGTTCAATAAATTCATTAGATGAGCTTTTAACATTGAAATATGAGGAAAAATTAAAATCAGCATCCCTATCAGTAGAAGATTACGATAAAATAATTAATGAAATTTACCAACTAGGAAAACCATTTGTTAAATTTGATGAAAAAGACTCAATATTTGAAAAAATTTCTATTATTGTCAATGCTTATGCTCCTTGGTCATATAAATCAAGAGGAGGGGAATCTGGTTCCTATATGTCTAATTTTATTAAATTAGATGATAGATTACTTGATTCTCAAAAAATATCCACATTGATTCATGAGTTGACTCATCATTTAGTAGCTGAAATTCTTGAAATAGCTATGTGTTATATGTTAGATGTTGATAAAACTCAAGCTATTGAAGGATTTGTAGCATTTTTCCTAACTGACCCATTATCTAAGATTATGAATGAATACTGTGCAAGTACAGTGGAAGGAAGATTTATTCCTCATGGATTTCAAAATTATGGTGCATTTGACATAGCTATGAAAGAATGTAATGCTGAAGAATCTATTAAAGAGTTATACACCTATATTGGAAATACTTTTGCAGATGATATTATTAGTATTTTAGAGAAATTTATAGATGAGGATTTAAGAAGAGATATTAAAAATCAATTTATAGAAGACCGATTCCCTCCACGTTATGAAGGAATTGATTATGAGTGTTCACAAACAATACCAAAAGATGTTATTATAAGCCTTCTATCAGATGCTCTTATAGACTATTATAATTTAGCTAAAAATTCAGAATCCCATAAAGAAATATTAGAAATAGCTTATAGGAGTTTTAATAGCTCATATCAATAAGCTATTAATCTTTTTTTATAATTTTTCAAATAATTTTTAACAACCTTTTTAAACATTGTAAAACATATATATTTATTAATAATTTATAGGAGATTATAGATGATTTATATAGACGAAAATTTATGTAAAGGTTGTCATCTTTGTGTATTCATGTGTTATAAAAATGTATATGCAATATCTTCAAAACCTAATAAAAAAGGAGTTTTACTTCCTTATGTGAAATTTGAAGAAAGATGTACAAATTGTGGTGTCTGTGAAGTTGTTTGTCCTGATCAGGCGATTACTGTTAATGTTAATAAAAATTGGTGGGTTGGTGAAGATACTAATTTCAACCCAAAATTTTCAACAGGTAAAAAGGAATAGGGGTGTAAATTATGACTGAAGAATTATTTATTCAAGGAAACGAAGCATGTGCTAAAGGAGCTTTGAAAGCAGGATGTAGATTATTTGCAGGTTATCCAATTACACCATCTACTGAAGTTGCAGAAACTTTAGCAAAAGAACTACCAAAAGTTGGAGGTTCTTTTATTCAAATGGAAGATGAAATTGCTTCTGCAGGAGCTATTATTGGTAGTTCATGGGGAGG
Organism: Methanobrevibacter sp.; assembly: GCA_021442885.1. GTDB lineage: Archaea > Methanobacteriota > Methanobacteria > Methanobacteriales > Methanobacteriaceae > Methanocatella. Next base: position 20,983 of record JABUVA010000041.1, read on the forward strand.
AACTAAGTCAATGACTGCTACTTCAGGTCCTGGATTCTCTTTAATGCAAGAAAATATCGGTTATGCATTTATAACTGAAACTCCAATTGTTATTGTTGATGTTCAAAGAGGTTCTCCTTCAACTGGTCAACCTACAATGGCTGCTCAGGGAGATATTATGCAAGCTCGTTGGGGTTCTCATGGAGACTATGAACCAATAGTTTTATCTCCATCAAGTGTTCAAGAATACTTTGATTTCACTGTTAGAGCATTTAACTTAGCTGAAAAATATAGGACTCCTGTATTTGTTATGTCTGATGAAGTTGTAGGACATATGAGAGAGAAAGTTATTATTAGAGATGATCTTGAAATAATACCAAGAGTTAAACCAGAAAGTAGTGAAAATTATTTACCTTTCAGAAATGTTAAAAATGGTACAAATCCAATGCCTGCATTTGGACAAGGATTTGATATTCATGTAACAGGACTTACTCATGATGAAAGAGGTTATCCAGATACTGATGATCCTAAAACCCATGAAACTCTTGTTAAACGTATTTGTGATAAAATATTAAATAATAAAGATGATATTTGTGATATTGTAGCAGAAGATACTGAAAATGCAGATATTGTAGTTATTTCATATGGTGCTCCTGTTAGATCAATGATTACTGCTGTTAAAAATGCACAAGCTGAAGGTAAAAAAGTTGGATATATTAAAATTAACACACCATGGCCTTTCCCAGATGAGCAAATTTATGAATTAACAAAATCTGCTAGTGATGTTATTGTTATTGAAATGAATTTAGGCCAATTATATTATGAAATAGATAGAGTTGTTAAATGTCATGCTAATACTCATTTAATTGATAAAATCGGAGGATTATTACCTACTCCTAACGAAATATTAGCTAAAATCGAAGATGTAGGAGGAAATTAAAATGGAACAAGAAAGCCCAAACAAATTTTTACCTTACATGAGAAAAGATAGGCTTCCTCACATATTCTGTACAGGATGTGGAAATGGTACTATTATAAGTGCATTTCTTAAAGGTATGCAAAAAGCAGAAATGGACTTTGAAAATATAGCTATGGTTTCTGGTATTGGTTGTTCTTCAAGAATTCCAGGTTATATGGAATGTGATTCTTTACACACTACTCATGGAAGAGCATTAAGTTTTGCAACTGGTTTAAAAGTATCAAATCCTGATTTAGATGTTGTAGTATTTTCAGGTGATGGTGATGCTGCTTCTATTGGTGGTAATCATTTAATTCATGCTGCTCGTAAAAATATTGATTTAACTGTAATTTGTATTAATAACAATATTTATGGAATGACTGGTGGTCAAATTAGTCCAACTTCACCTAAAGGAAGTATTGGAACTACTGCTCCTTATGGTACTGATGATTATCCATTTAAATTAGCAGAACTTGTTGCTGCTGCTGGTGCAACTTATTCTGCTAGATGGACTACAGTTCAAATTGATAATCTAGTTGGATCTATTAAAAAAGCACTTAAAAATCCTGGTTTCAGTTTTGTTGAAGTTGCATCTCAATGTCCAACTTATTTTGGTCGTAAAAATAAGCTTCGTACACCAACTGCTATGGCAGTAACAATGAAAATGAATACTGTATTTAAATCAGAAGCAGATAGAATGCGTGAAAAAGATTTAGAAGGAAAAATAATTGTTGGTGAATTTGCAGATAAACAAAGACCAGATTACACTGATAATATTCAAAAATTAAGTGAAGCAAAATCAGGTGGTAAAACACTTAGATATTCTGCATATATGGATGATATATAGAGGAATGATAATATGAGAAGAGAAATAAGAATTGGTGGATTTGGAGGTCAAGGAATTCTTATGGCTGGTGTTATTATAGGCAAAGCCGCATCACTTTTTGATAATAATGAAGCTGTTCAAACTCAATCTTACGGTCCTGAAGCTCGTGGAGGAGCTTCTAAATGTGAAGTTGTTATTAGTGACCATGAAATTGATTATCCAAAAGTACAAAATCTAGACATATTTGTAGCTATGTCTAATGAAGCTTTAATCAAATATATTGGTGATTTAAGGGATAATGGAACTTTAATTGTAGACCCTGGAACAACTGATATTGAAGATGTCCGTGATCATATTGAGGCTCACAATATTACTGTTTTCGAAGCTCCTGCAGGTAAAATAGCTGCTGAAGATATAGGTCTTTTAATTGTAGCTAATATTGTTATGGTTGGTGCTATAACAAAATTCACAGAGATTATAACTCCTGATGCTGCAAAAGAAGCTATTTTAGATAGTGTCCCTCCAGGAACTGAAGATAAAAATATTGCTGCATTTGAAGCAGGTTATAGTTTATAGGGATGGTTTTAATGAAATTTTTTGAACATGAAGGAAAGGAAATATTTAAAAAGAATGGAATTAACATTCTAGAAGGTTATGTTGCTTACTCACCAGAGGAAGCTTCAGTTATTGCATCTGAATTGGATAAACCTGTTGTAGTTAAAGCACAAGTTCTCACTGGTGGTCGTGGAAAATCCGGTGGTGTAAAATTTGCAGACAATCCTGGTGAAGCATTTTCAGTAACTGAAGAGATTCTTGGAATGGATATTAAAGGAAATACTGTTAAAAGAGTTTTAGTTGAAGAAAAAGCAGATATTATCAACGAATTTTATGTAAGTATTACAATTGACAGGGAAGCTAAAAGACCTATTATCATGGCTTCTAAGGAAGGTGGTGTTAATATTGAAGATTTAGCTAAAAATCATCCTGAAAAAATTATAAAATACCATCCAAATCCTTTAGCTGAATTTTTACCATTTGAAGCACGTGAAATTGCTCGTAAAATGGGTGTAAGTTCAGATTTAATTTCACCTATTGGTGATGTTATTTGGAAACTTTACAATATATTCCTTAAATATGATGCTGAAACTGCTGAGATTAATCCATTAGTTTCAACTCCAGATGGCTTAATAGCTGCTGATGCAAAACTTGTAGTTGAAAATGATTCTTTATTTAGACATGAAGATTTAGTTGCTATGTTAAAATATAAGAAGAAAGGAGTGGATTTTGTAAAACTTGATGGTGACATTGCAGTTATTGGAAATGGTGCTGGTTTAACTCTTACAGCAATGGATATGGTTAAACTTAAAGGTGGAGAACCTGCAACTTTCCTTGATATTGGTGGTGGAGCATCTGAAGACATTATTTATCAAGCTTTAAGTATTGTATTAAACTATAAACCTGTAAAAGTAGTATTTTTAAATGTTTTAGGTGGTATTACTAGAGCTGATGATGTTGCAAAAGGTGTTGTAAAAGTTCTAGATAATATTGATCGTGATGTAAAGATAGTTATTAGATTAACTGGTACACATGAAGAAGAAGGTCAAAAAATTCTAGAAGAAGCAGGTATTCCTTATGAAATATCAATGGAAGAAGCTGCTGAAAAAGCTGTTGAATTATGTAAGAGTTTAGAATAAACTCTTTTTTTCCTCTTTTTTTTGATTTTTATGAAATTTTATGCAATTAATGGTAGTAATCGTAATGATGGTAACACTGCCCAATTACTTAAAAGAGCTTTAGATGGTGTTAAAGAAGTAATTCCTGAAGCTGAAGTTAAATTTATAAACCTTTATGATATTCCATTTAATGGTTGTAAAAGTTGTTTTGCATGTAAACGGATTAATGGAAGTCATTATGGCAAGTGTGTTTATAATGATGATTTTAAACCTATTTTAGAAGAAATTGTAC
>JABUVA010000042.1:0-5663 GCA_021442885.1 Methanobrevibacter sp.
ATTATACATTTGATATTTTTGGTACAGAGTTACATTCATCTTTATTAAATGGATTATCAGTAATACTAGCAAACAATCATGAAATAACTAATGGATATGAATTATGTAAACTAATTAACAAATATGATGTTGAAATTATTCAAACAACACCAAGTTTACTTTCGGCTATATTGTCTTCTAATGAGATAATAGACCATATCTCTTCTGTTAAAGCTATTTTTATCGGTGGAGAACCTATTGATGAATCTTTAGTTAAAAAATTAAAATTAAAATTAGAAAATGTATTATTATATAATGTTTATGGTCTAACTGAAACTACAATTTGGTCTACTAGCTTTAAAATTAAAGAAATTACTAATGATAAAATTCCTATTGGAAAACCAATAAGTAATACTCAAATATATATTGTTGATAACAATGTTAATCTTTGCCCTATTGGAGTTATAGGAGAGCTAACAATTGCTGGTGATGGAGTAACAAGAGGATATATTAATAATTATAAATTAACTAAAGATAATTTTATTTCTAATCCGTTCTCACAAGGATTGGATGATAAAGTACTTTATAAGACTGGTGATTATGCTAGATTCTTACCAGATGGAAACATAGAATATGTAGGTAGAATTGATAATCAAGTTAAAATTAGGGGATTTAGAATAGAACTTGAGGAAATTGAAAAGTCTATTAGAGAATTAGATTTTATTAAAAATGTTACTGTTCAACTTATTAATGATGGGAATAATAATGATTTAGTGGCTTATGTTGTTTTAAATGATGATTTACAAGATGATTTCCAAAATATTATTCGTAACTATGTTGGTAGATATAAACCAGATTATATGGTTCCTTCATTTGTTATTGAATTAGATGAAATACCATTAAGTCCAAATGGTAAAGTTGAAAAATCTAAACTTCCTAAAGTAAGTTTTTCAGCTACTAAATCTTGCCCTAAAAATGACATTGAAGAAGAATTACTTAAAATTTGTTGTGATATTAGGGATATAGAAGATTTTGGTGTTACTGATAATTTATATTCTGTAGGTTTTACTTCTCTGTCTTTTATAAAACTTAACAATAAAATTTATTCAGAATTTAAAAAAGACATTACTGTTAATTTTATTATGCAACATCCAACTATAAGGGACATTGCTGATTATTTAAAAGATTCTGATGAGGATATTATTACAAAATCCCATCCAATAAGAAAATATTATCCTATAACTAGTGGTCAGTTTTTTAAATTTGTTCGACAAACAGTGAATAAAAGAAAAAACTATGAAACTAGGCATTTAATAAAGTTTATTGATGGTCTTGATATTAATAAACTTAAATTGGCTTTAGAAGAAAATATTGAAAGTCATCCTTATATGAAAGTAAGATTTATAACAAATAAGGGGAAAATAGTGCAAGTTAGAGATGATTCTAGAAAGATACCAGAAATTAAAGTAATTAAAAAGAATAGCATAACAGATGATGATATATTGGAGAATTTAACATCTCTTAATTTAGAGGATAATTTATTTAATTTCACATTTTTTGACACAAATAATGGAATATATCTGTTATGTGAAATAAAGGCTATTATAGTAGATCAATTGGCCCAAGATAACTTTTTCAATGATTTGGAAAGATTATATTATGGTAAAGAGATTAAAAAAGAAGTTGTAAATGGTTTTGATTATAGTCTTAATGAACAAGAGGGTGAAGAAAGTGAAAAACATAAAAAAGCTATTGAATATTATGATAAGCTTTTAGAAAATTTCAAACAACATTCTATTTTACCACCTGATCAATTTATAAAATCCAGTATTAATATTAAATCCAAATCTATTTTATTAGATACTGAAAATATTGATGTTTTTTGTAGAAAATATGGATTTTCTCAAAATATTGTTATACTGGCGGGAGTTATACAAACATTAAATAAATTTTCTTATAATCCAATAACTTGCTTAAGTATTGGAAATATTAATAGGAATAAACAAGTTTATATGAATACTCAAGCAAAACTCACTAAATCAACTGTTTTAATAAGTGATGATACTAATAGAAACCAAACAGTCTTTAATTTCCTTAAAAAAGTTAATGAAACTTGGAATAAAACTATCGAATATCTTGATGTCATTTCCGAAGTTGAAATACAGGATAAATATAATTTATCTAGATATTTATTTTATAATCATTATCTAGAAAATAAAGATGAAAACAAAATCATTGAAAATAATATGCAAGTAAATGATGAGACTACTAAAAATGAGTTTATTTCATTAAAGGGTAGTTATGTTAAATTTGTAAAAATATCTATTATTTCGGCAATTACAGAAGAGGGCGAATCACTAAAAATAGCTTATAATGAAAATTATTATAGTGATGAATATATTGATTTGTTTTTAAGTAGCTGTAATGAGATTATATCTCAAATAATTAATTGTGATTTAGATATAACTCAAATTAAAGATTTAACTCTTTCAACTCACAATTCTCCAATAAAAGATATTGATGGAAATAGTTTACCTAGTGGTGTTATTGGAGAAATTTTTGATGATAATGGAAAAACTGGTTATTATGGAATGGAAAAGAATAATGAAGTAATAAGATTAACTAAAATTGATGATGACTATAATGGATTTAGGTATTATCCAGAAGAGATTATATCTACTATTAAAGAATGTGATTCTAATATTATTGAGGTCAAAATAAAAGTTGTAAAAATTAATAATTTAAATAAATTATGTGCATACTTTACAGCTAATGATAAAGTAAATATTAATAATTTAAAAATTAAACTTTCTAAAAAATTAGTTGAGTATAAACGTCCTGAAATTTTCATTGAAGTTGAAAATATTAATGAACTTCCAAAACCAAGAATCAATATTCAAAATACTGAACCAACTAATGAAAAGGAGGAAAAGGTATACAGATTATGTTGTGATGTATTAGGTTTTAATGATTTTGGAATAACTGATGATTTAACTAAACTTGGTTTAAGTTATTATAAAAAATTAAAATTAAATGAAATGATTTATGATGTGTTTAAAATTAATTTAGATTCAAAAATTATCTTCAACTCCAATACTATTAAATCAATTGCAGATAGTATCTCAAATGAAGAGTTTAATCAATTACTTGATGGTTTTAAATGAGTATTAATATGCACATACTAGTTGAATTATAATAAAAGAGTTAATAAAAATTATGGTATTATTATGCAAATATCAGTTCTTTCAAAAGTCTTTGATTAGTGGTGGTGATGTAACTAGTTTGAAAATATAGTAGTAAATGATTCAATATTAATATAGTTGAAACACTTTGGAGAAAAATATTTGGAGATTTCCAAAAGGAAGTTCTTCTTTTATTCTCATAAATACTTTGAACATTAATTTACGGATTAATTGCATTATTATTATACAAATAATATAAATGTTCAATAAATAATATTTTAATAGGAAATTTATTTCAAAACATTTTCCAAATTATTTCAAAGATGTGAAAACATAAGAAGAAATGATGACTAAATTAACTATAATATTAAAATTATCATACAAAACAAACATAAATTATTACATTATCATAAGATTTTTTTTTAAGAGCCTTTATAAAGCATATATTTAATTATTATTAAAAACTTAAATATAATTGATTAAATTTATTGATGTTTATGGTTATTTAGATGGATGTTTTTTCACATTCATATTAATTGCTGAATATTGGAGAATTTCTGATGAATATAACTGAAATGCGCAAAATTCCATTTTCACCTCCTGATATGGGTGATGATGAGATAAATGAGGTTGTAGACACATTAAAGTCTGGTTGGATTACTACTGGTCCAAAAACTAAGGAATTAGAAAACAAATTAGCTAATTTCTGTAAAACAGATAAGTTTGTTTGTTTTAATTCTGCAACATCAGCATTAGAACTTACATTAAGGATATTAGGTATTGGTGAAGGTGATGAAGTAATCACTACTGGTTATACATATACTGCTACAGCAAGCCCAATTATTCATGTAGGTGCAAAGTTAGTATTAGTTGATACTCAACCAGATTCATTGGAAATGGATTATGAACAATTATCTAATGTAATATCTAACAAAACTAAAGCTATTATTCCCGTTGATCTTGCAGGTATTACTTGTAATTATGATAAGTTATATGAAATAGTAAAAGAAAAGCAATCTTTATTCAAACCTAATAATGATATTCAAAAATTATTTGATAGAGTAATCCTAATTGCTGATGGTGCTCATGCATTAGGTTCTTCTAGAGAAAATAAGATGGTTGGAAATATTGCTGACTTTACAACTTTTTCTTTCCATGCAGTTAAAAATTTCACTACTGCTGAAGGAGGTGCTGTTACCTGGAGAAATATTGAGGGATTAGATAATGAAAAATTATACAATCAATATCAATTATTATCTCTTCATGGTCAAGATAAAGATGCATTTAATAAAAACCAAGGTGAAAGTTGGGAATATGATATTGTTGCTCCTTATTATAAAGCAAATATGACAGATATTATGGCTTCTATTGGTTTGGCACAATTAAAAAGATATCCTTCTCTTTTAAAAAGAAGACAAGAAATTATAAGTAAATACAATAGTGCATTTTCTAATCTTCCTCTTAAACTTTTAAATCATAAAGATGAAAATCATATATCTTCAGGACATCTTTATTTAGTTAGGGTAAATAATATTGATGAGAAAACTAGAAATGAAATAATAGTTAAAATGAACGAAAGAGGAATTTCTACTAATGTACATTATAAACCTTTACCTTTACTAACTGCTTATAAAAATCTTGGATTTGATATTAAAGATTTTCCAAATAGCTATGATTTTTATAAAAATGAGATATCTCTTCCTCTTTATACAAAATTAACTGATGAAGATGTTGATTATATAATCGATAATTTCATCGATATATTAAAAGATTTAAAAATTATTTAAAAAAGTAGCATTATAAATAAAATGTGTTTTTATACACAATTTATTTATTAATCATTTCATTAATTTGATCAGCCATCATATGTTCTTTTATTATGATTTCTGCTTTTTCAATTCCTTCGACTTTTTCTGCTTGATTTTTAGCTTCAGCAGCAATACGAGTAATACTCATACATCCAGGATTTGTTGGTTTTATGACAATTTTAGCATTATCTCCATCTACATCTATTTCTTGTACAAGCCCCATATCTACAATACTTATTCCCATATGAGGGTCATTTATTACAGAGACAGCCTCTTTAATATTGTTTATCATTTCTTCTGACATATTTTTTCCTCCATATATTTACTGAAAAATTTGTCTTATAATAAATGTATTTGTAATAATATTTAAGATTATCTTATTTTTTGTTATATTAATATACTATTATCATAATATAATATTAATACTATACAACAATATTTTCTTGGAGGATAGAATAATGGAAGATAAAATTAGTATTATTTTACCTATTTATAATGTAGCCAATCATTTACGTGGTGGGATTGACTCTCTTCTAAACCAAACCATTGGGACTGAAAATTTAGAGATTATAATGGTTGACGATGGTTCTACAGATGGTAGTGGCGATATTATAGATGAATATGCTAATAATCACGAGTGTTGTATTGCAATCCATTTTGAAGAAAATAGTGGTTCTCCAACTGCTCCTCGTAA
>JABUVA010000042.1:5869-7634 GCA_021442885.1 Methanobrevibacter sp.
GTGTTTAAAAATATTGTCTATGGGCGAAATAATAAATCCAATTATGATAGGGATAAGCCTATTGATAAACTAGTTATTAACAATATTCAAGAAGAAATAGATATTTTAGATATGTCTCCTGCAATTTGGAGTAAGATTTATAGAAGGAGCCTTATAATGGATAATAATATCCGTTATAAAAATTATAGGTGTAGTGAAGATTTGGTATTTTCTTTAGAAACCTTTCTTAAAGCTCAAGGGATTGTTCTTTTAAATAATTATATATGTTATAATTATATTGTTCGTGATTTTGATGAAGAATATAAGTCTATTACTCATGATGTTGATTTAAGATTTTTAAAAGAGACATTAAATGCATATAGGGATTATAGAATTATTACTGAAGATTATCCAAAAGAAATTCAAGTAACTGTTAATCCTTATTTAATGTTTTGGATGAATGCATGGAGGAGTGCATCACTTACAAAAGAGAATAATATCGAACTTCTCAAAAAGGTTCGTTACTTTAAAAAAATTCATAAAAGTTCTTTAAAATCAAGATTATTATTATCTGCAATGTCTACTATGTTAGAATCTTCAATTTACACCAGATAATCTATACTTATTTTTTTCTGTGTTTGATTTTAACTCCAATTCCGTTTTTACATTCTTCCATTTCACGGGAGTTCATAATAGCTTTTCCAACACCTACTACTTCATCATCTTTTACAACTACAACTTCATCATGTGGAATAATATTAGGTGATGCTTTACTTATTCCAGGTGCAAATACAGTGTTTGTCTCAAGTTTAAAATCAATATTAACAATATTTATACCTAATTTTTTTAATATTTCCCCACCTTTTAAATTAAGGGTATATAATCCATGATCTTTATTTAAAAGAGCTATTGGTTCATTATCAACTAAAATTTTCTTATGATATCTTCCACGAGTTTTAACATTATCTGGAATGAAATCAACTGCTTTAGGTCCCCATTGATAAATAGCTATTGATCTTAACTCATGTAATACTTTTTCTCTTCTAGAAACTTTTTCATGATTTTTAAGTTCTGTTCTTAAATTATATATTGAATCAGGGGATGTTGGTTTTCCATTTTCACATGTATATGTACATTCATCTAAATATTGTCTGCAGACTTCTTCATATCCTCCAGATACATTTGCAACAACATTTTTACCTTCAACATATTTTTTTAGAAGTTTTCCTGAAGCATCTATTTCATCTTGTGACCAATCTCCTGTCACTGCAACATCATAAGATTGAATAGGGAAGGTATTTTCAAGTTCTCTAGGACATATTCCAAATGGGGAAGTTATGATAAGTTCTTGAAATGAACGTGTTGCTTTTCTAAATTGCATATGTGATTTTGAGTTAGAATAAGGTTTTTTCATACTACAGGGAAGAAGAACAATGGTTTCTCCCATTGGTTTTAAGAGATTCATTCTTTCTCTCCACCTTACAGCTTCCGGTCGATTTAATGATTCTTCACTTGAGCATATTACTTTCATTTATTCATTCCTCTTTCTATTTTTAAGCTCTTCATCAAGTGCAATTAGTCTTTCTATTTTTGGCTCTGGATTTTCCACTTTTCTTCTTATTTTAGCTATTACAAAATCAATATCTACTTCTTTATCTCCACTTATAAGATTGTCACTATGGGCGACTATTTTTTCTTCTAGTGTTTGTGGGATATATGACTTTTTAGGAAGATTTAATTCTACTGATTCTTTTTCATCAATTCCAGCTCCAATATGGCGTTCTAT
>JABUVA010000043.1:0-5623 GCA_021442885.1 Methanobrevibacter sp.
AAAAATAGCTAGTTTATTAGATTAAATGTATTTTACTATAATCTAAGTCTTCAGTTGTTTTTCCTTTTCTTTCTTGATTTGGTATTCCAAGTGCAATAATTCCTACTATACGGAAGTTTTCTGGAATATCTAATATTTCACGTGCGTTTTTCTCTGCATCTTTACCTTCTATATCTTCACGCATGTGTAGTTGTATCCAACAACTTCCAATTCCTAGTTCTGTAGCTATTAAATGAATGTATGTTAGTGCTATTGATGAGTCTTCTATCCATGTATCTGCTTTTTTACTATCTGCAAAAACAGCTATTGCTTTATTTGCATTTTTTAAAAATTGTGATCCTGCTTTTTTAGCATTACTTAATTGTTCTAGTATCTGTTTATCTTTTATTATGTAAAATTCACATGGATTTCTATTTCTACTTGTTGGTGCAAGTAGTGCTGCTTCTATGATTTTTTCTAGATTTTCATCACTTATATCTTGATTTTTGTATTCACGTATACTTCTTCGCTTATACATTACATCTAATAAATCCATTATATCACATCATTGATGGTATTTTTTTAAAAAAAAGTGAAAATGATGATTTTATTTAATCATCATCTATTTCTATTCCTGCTTTTGCAATTAATCTACCGACTATTAAAGTTACAATTACTGCAATTATAGTTACAATTATAGCATATAATAATAAACTCCAAACAGCGTCTCCTGCTGGTAAGAATTGATTAATCAAAGCTTGTATAGCGCCATTCCATGCAGCACCAGCTACAAACGCAAATGCAGTTGTTAATAGAACAGACATAGTTTTAAGCATTTCTTTATGAACTGAATCTGCCATATTTTTACCTCCTACTTTTGATTGTTTAAGTATCATCTTTTATTATATATATACTTATTGGTTTTGGCAATTAGAAAATTATAAAAGATCTTAGAAATAGATTTACAATTATGAAAATAGTTCATGTTGTAGCAGCTATTATTAAAAAAGATGGAAAGATATTAGCTACTAAAAGAGGTTATGGTGAGTTTGAAAATCTATGGGAGTTTCCAGGAGGTAAAATAGAATCTGGTGAAACTCCTGAAATAGCTCTTATTAGAGAGATTAAAGAAGAATTAGACGCTTCTATTAATATTGATAAATTTCTTGTTAATGTAAATTATGATTATCCTACTTTTCATTTAGATATGGATTGTTATCTTTGTAGTTTAAATAGTGATATTAGTTTACTTGAACATAAAGATGCTTGTTGGATTTCTCAGGATGAATTTGATAGCTTAGAGTGGATTCCAGCAGATATTAGTGTTTTAGATGCAGTTCGAAAGGAGTTGTAGGTTTTTATGGATATTGAATATGGTTCTTTTAGTCCTTCTTTTTTATTTAATGATTCTAAAAAGGGAGTTAAGGTTTTATCTCCTATTAAGGAAAATTTAAGTAAATGTGATGAGTTTTATATCTCTGTAGCTTTTATAACAGAAGGTGGAATAACTCCATTACTTCAGGTTTTAAGTGATTTAGAAAAGAGAAATATTCCGGGAAAAATCTTAACTACTGATTATCTTGCTTTTAGTGAACCTAAGGCATTGGAGAAGTTAAATCAATTAGATAATATTGAACTTAGAATGTATAATGTTAGTAAAGATAATCCTGGACTTCATACTAAAGGATATTTGTTTAGAGAAGATGGTGATTATAGGATTATTATTGGTAGCTCTAATTTAACTCAAAATGCTTTAACTGTTAATAAGGAGTGGAATTTAGGGTTTAGTTCTCTTGAAAGTGATGATTTATCTAAAGAAATTTTAGATGAATTTAATAATTTATGGGATAGGTCAACTTCTTTTGATGATTGTATTGGTAATTATAGGGACTTATATGAGAAACGTAGGATTATTTTAAATGAAAGACCTTTACCTAGCTATGAGCCTAGAATTTTAGAACCAAATTCAATGCAGGAGTCTTTTATTAATAATCTTGAAGATATTTATGCTACTGGTGGTAAGAGAGCTCTTTTAATATCAGCTACTGGTACTGGTAAGACTTATGCTGCTGCTTTTGCTCTTAAAGAGAAGTATCCTAAAAGGGCTTTGTTTTTAGTTCATCGTGAACAGATTGCAAAACAGGCTTTAAATACTTTTAAAAAGGTTTTTGATAATACTCGTACAATGGGTTTACTTTCTGGAAACTCTAAAGAATGTGGGGAGGATTATATTTTTGCTACTATTCAGACTATGAGTAAGGAACATGTTTTTAAAGAGTTTAATCCTGATGAATTTGATTATATTATTATTGATGAGGTTCATCGTGCTGGTGCTAAAAGCTATCAGAAGATTATGGATTATTTTACTCCTAAATTTTATCTTGGTATGAGTGCTTCACCTGATCGTATGGATGGTTTTGATATTTATAAGCTATTTGACCATAATATTGCCTACGAGATAAGGCTCAACCAAGCACTAGATGAAGATTTGTTATGTCCTTTTCATTATTTTGGAATAACGGACGTTAAAATTAATGATGAAGATGCTAACTTTGATAATATTGTAAGCTCTGATAGAGTAAATTATATTGTAGATAGGTGCAGATTTTTCGGATATTCAGGTAGACGTGTAAAAGGATTAATGTTTTGTAGTACAAAAAAAGAAGCATGTGAATTATCAGAAATGTTAAATGAAAAAGGTCTTAAAACAACATGTCTAACAGGAGAAAACACACAAGAAGAAAGAATAAAAGCTATTGAAAGACTAACAACAGATACTGACCCTGATTATCTAGACTACATATTAACAGTAGACATATTTAATGAAGGAGTAGATATTCCTGAAATCAACCAAATAGTACTACTACGTGAAACACAATCACCAATAATATTCATACAACAACTAGGAAGAGGACTAAGGAAATTTGATTCTAAAGAATATTTAGTTGTAATTGATTTTATTGGAAACTACAATAACAACTACATGATACCAATAGCTTTATCTGGAGATAGAACCTATAACAAAGACAATTTAATAAAATATGTAATGGAAGGAACAAATGTAATTCCAGGTGTATCAACAATAGATTTTGATAGAATCTCAAGAGAAAGAATCTTCAGACAAATTGAAAATACAAACCTATCAAAAATAGCTATACTTAAAGAAAAATATGATAATTTAAAATATAAACTTGGAAAAATACCAACACTTGTTGAATTTTATAACTTAGGTGATATTGATCCAATCCTTATATTAGAAAATTCAAATAAAAAATACAATGATTATTACAACTTTTTAAAAAACTATGATGATGATTTTACATTAAATTTCAATTTATTTAAAAGAAATACAATTAGCTTTATTTCTAATATTCTAGCTAATGGTAAACGTCCACATGAAATAATAATATTAAAACAACTAATTAAAAATTCAGAATTTAGTATTTCTAGTGTTGAAGATGAATTACTTAGAAAATATGGTATAATTGATGATTTAGAATCTATTAAAAATGCAATAGCTAATTTAAATCTAGAATATTTTACTTCTAAAACTGTTGAAAAGTATTCGGAAGTTAAATTTTTCAATTTAAATAATGAAATATCAAAAGAATTTAGTGAAGCTATTGAAGATAGTGATTTTAAAGAATTTCTAGATGATTTACTAAACTACAGTTTATTAAAATATGAAAATGAATACATTAATAGATATAATAATGTTAATTTAGTTTTAAATAAAGAATATTCAAAATCTGATGCATTAAGACTTTTAAATTGGAGTAAAGATATTATTCCATTAAATATTGGAGGATATAGATTTAATAAAAATATCTGTGCTATATTTGTTAATTATGAGAAAAATGATGATGAAATACAGTATGGTGATAAGTTTATTAATCAGGAGCTATTTAGCTGGATGAGTAGAAAAAACAGGACTTTAGAAAGTAAGGAACTTCAACCAATTATTAACTATGAAAATAATGATCTTAAAATCCATTTATTTATAAGAAAACATAATAACTTAAATTTTTATTATCTAGGTGAGGTAAAACCAATAGATTTTAAAAATGATAAAATGCCTGATGGGGAAGTAAATATTGTTAATTTTAAATTAAAACTAGATATTCCTGTAAGATATGATATTTATAACTATATTAATTCTTACAATTCAGAAGAATATAAAAAATAATGTTGAGAGATTGAAAATTAAGGGGATATTAAGGCTTTATCTCTCAACAAATAAAAATTAACAATCTGAGGCTTCTGGTTTGGTAATGTTTTGAAATTTTTCATCTGAGAATTTTGAATCTATATTATGTCTTCTCCAGAATTTAACATCCTCTTTTGTAATAATGTTTTTATGAGTTAGGAATTTAAAGAACCAATTTTTATCAATACCAGTTAATTTCATGTTCCTTATATGAGGTTTAATGTATAACCTTTCAAATCTATCAGCAAAGTATCTGAATTTTCCAACACTGTACTGACCTTTTGAATACCAATCATAAATGTCTTTAACTTTAACACCTGCTTTTTTTGCAGCTTGAGCAGTAGTTTTACCATCTGAAATTTCAACAAGGACTATTTTAAATCTTAACTTATCCATATTATTTAATATTTCATCTTCATATTTTTTATATTGTTTTTCAGTTAAATCAGATAATTTTAAAGACTTATTATGGGTATTTTTAAACCTGCTTGCAGTATATTTAATTTTTTTCATAGTAATATATCTATTTTCTAATTCCTTATCATTATCAAGTGCAATGTTTAATAATTTTTTATCAAATTTACAGGATTTTAATGAGTCTTTTTCTGTTTTTCTTTTAAATTCTTCAAGATATCTTTTTACTTCATCTGGAAGTACCATTGTTTCATATAGTTCAATGATTTTATCTTCATCATTATCATATGCTTTTATTATATAGTTGTTAAACTCTCTTTTTTTCAAATTAGCTAGTTTTAAAGAGCCTTTAAGATCATTACCCTTTTCAATTGATTTAAATAATAATTCTATGTCAATTGCATTAAGTTTATTTTTAAAATTATTGTTGTTTAACCATGTTTTATAAAGTTTATCCTTAATTTGACAGATGTTTATACATTCTCTTTTAGTTTTTCCTTGTTTTCTAGCTTTTAAGAATTTTTCTTGTAATAATTGAACCATTTCTTTATAGAATTCAGATTTTACTTTTTTTCCTACTTCTATTTCAATATGTTTTTCTTTAAGTTTTGATGCTTTAAATGCATCTTCAAAGCCTTTTGTTTTAAGTTCTACTAGTAATCTGTTTTTTCTTCTTTCTATTTGTTCATTATATTTTTCTCTAAATTCTTGATCATCTTTTTTAATTTGTTTTATTTGACTTTCTTTAAGTCCACTAATTTCTAAAGCTTTTTCAAATGTTTTGAAGGTTATTAATCCATTAAGGTATTTTTCTTTTTTAATTTCAAGATTTTCATTTTTTATTGATTCATCCTTTTTAAGGATTTCTAATATTTCATCATCAATGTACATATGTTCTTTTATACATTCATTTGTTTTACATTGTTTTTTAAGGGTTAAATATTCATTTTTAAGTTGGTTGTATAGTGTTTGGTTGTTTAAATTATTTTTACACCAGTATATAAATTCATTTTTTGTTAATTG
>JABUVA010000043.1:5708-8299 GCA_021442885.1 Methanobrevibacter sp.
AATTGTTTAAATGGTTCCTGGTTTTTAGATCCTTTAATATATGTTTCTGTTGTTTTAATTTGAGCTAAACTCATATCATTTATGTTGATATCTATTACTAGGTCTCTAATTTCTTTATAGTCTTCAATTTTTTCTCTAAATTCAATTATTTTTTCCTGGTTAAATGAATATGATAATCCTTTTTTACTTATTACTTCTTTATTTTTTAAATCAATTAATAGTCTTTGAGCTTCTGATTTATCATAGCCTATTTCTATCATTTTATTTTTAGAGAAGTTGTTTTTAAATCCAATTCTTTTAATCATTGAATTTAGATTGTCTAAAAGTTCAATATCATAATCACATTCAGAGCATATTATTGAGTCATTTTTTGTTTTATTATTACATATTGGACATTTATTGTTGTTTTCGAATATTTCTTTAAGTGTATCTGGGTCTTTATATGTTTGAAAGAATGATTTGTCGTAGAAATCTTTATAGTATTCATATGCTGCTTTATATATGTTTTTATATAATTTTTTAGCATTGTATTTATTGTTAAATATATATCCTTCTACATTTTCTATTACTCGATGCATTTTATTTCTTATTTTAAATCCATCTACTATGTAGTCGGCTAATTGGGAACTTATTATTCCATCATTTTCCAGGTTGTTTACCCTTTGTATTGATGGAATTTCTTCATATTCTTTATTATGTATTTTATAGATATCATAGACCATATTGTCTAAGAATGTTGTTCCAACACATAAAACTGCTTCTGGTGATTTTGAACGGTTTTCTTCTATTATTTTTGCTAGTCCGTATAAATTCTTATTTACATTTTTTAAAAAGTTAAAATTTAAACTCATTTAGTACGCCTCTTATGTACAAGATAATATATAGTTAATAATATTTAAATCTTATTATTACATTGTGTATAAAATGGTAAAAAAGTTGGAATCAATTAATGTAAATAATTAATAAAAAAAGTATTAAAAAAATTTAAAGGAATTAATAATTTAAAGAGCCAAAGCTAAAAGAAATATAATTACAGCAGCAAAACAACAACAAGCAATTAAACCAGCTGAAGAACCCTTATTAGATTGATTTGTAGAAGTTCTTGTATTAGTTTGTTTATATTTAGGTTGTTCTATTGTAACCTTTCTTGTAGTATTACGTGTATTAGCTAATTTTCTTCCACATCTTTTACAATAAATTGCATTTGTAGGATTATCTGTTCCACAGCTTGAACATTTCATTTAAATTCCCCATAAAATTAATTTTACAGATAGAGCTACCATTATAGTTCCAATTCCACCAAAAAAACCTGTAATTAATCTTAAATTATTAGTACTTTCTCTTTTTCCTAGAAGTTGTGTTGTCCCATCAATAATCATGGGTATTAATAATATTATACCAACAACTATAAGTGTTGTAAATTTTAAATTAAGGATTTTAAGAAGTGGCATTGTTATTAAACTTAAATATATCCCGGTACATCGTGCACATACTGGAAATTGATGGCCTTTATAGAAAAAACTTCTCTCAGGCATCCTATGACAAATCAGATTTTCTATTTTCATATGATTATTTCCCAAAATTATATACACATAGTATGTACATCATTACTTATAAAGTTTATTAAATAAAAAATTAAAAATAGCTATAAAACTCTAAAAATTAAGAAAAAAACAAGAAAAATAAAGTAAAAGGATAAAATAAAAAATAACCCTTTTTATAAACTGTAAATTTTAGTCTTCTTTACAACCTATCATATAGAAACGATCAAGCTTCATTCCACTACTTTCTTTAATTAAATCCATAAGGATTTCTTCAGCATCATCAAATGGGAGGTAATCCATACGAGGTAGCTTACAATCCTTCCCAAGACAAATTGCTAAAGCCTTAGAATCAGTATTACTATAAAAAATATTTTCTATATTATAGATTATATTGTCGAAAATTGTAGATGCAAGCTTATAACAATCATACTTTTTATCAATAGCTAATCTTCTAATTTCAATTAAAGGAAGATCATCAATATCTGGAAGATCTGGAATGTTCTTATTAAGCTCATTATAATGTTCTTCAGGCATACCCTCAGGATGTACCTTAATAGAAAAATAGGCAATTAATTCACCATCACATAAAACAAGATGTGTTACTCTATCATCATATTTTTGATCTTCTAAAGCATCATTTTCAAGGTATTTATTTAGTTTTTCTTTCTTAGAATTAAAACCACTAATATTATGATATGGTTTTAATATTTCAAATTTTAAATTTTCAATAATATATTCAGTGTTCATATTAATTGATTTTATTATTAACTTTATTAAAGTTATTGTTTTTTTCTATAACAATTTTATATAGTTTTTTTAATATTATAATAAAATAATAATAGTTTTTATATTAATTTAATTGATTATATTCATTTAACAATTTTTATTTTACAATGTTATATTGTATATGAATATAAGAAACATTACCTACTCTATACAAGAACCTTTACTAATTATATTTCCAAATTTACTATATATTATAATCGTCTTCTATAATTTTTGATAAGAATTCTAGGAATTCATCATCATCAGCCATAGAGTTATGAT
>JABUVA010000044.1 GCA_021442885.1 Methanobrevibacter sp.
TATATTGTTACTTCATATCGTGATGATAATGGTGCAAATTGTTCTAACACTATCGATGTAATAGAATAAATATAAAAATTAAAATCTTTTAAAACAAATAAGAATTGGTAGATAAAAATTCTTTTGAATTCTACCTTTTCTTTTTCTACTTTTTTTTATTAAATACAATGACTTAATATCATTTGAAAAAATATAAAATATCCCATAAACAATAATTAAGACTTAAAGAATTCAGAAGATATTAAAGATTAAAAAGAACATAATAATCTATTATTTTTTAATAAAATTAAATTTCAAATAAATATTTAGAATATTAATAATTTAAAATAATTTGGATTTGAAACTATGCCTTTCCCATTAGTTGTGAATAAAGTAATAGTATTTATATATTAAAGTAGTAATTATATAATACTAATTATTATTTTTCGGTGTTTCAATGTACTTGCTATTTAGATGTGACTGTGGAAGAGTATTATATGGAAAAGAGGGTGTAGCTACCCGAAAATGTGTTTGTGGCAAAACATTGAAAGTAAAATCTCGTAGAATATTTAAAAAAGTGGAAACTCGTGAAGAGGCATCAAAAGCAGTTCAGGAAATGCAAGACGAGATATATGGAAACACTGATTTTAAATTAGCAAGTGATTTATAATAATAGGACCGATAGAAAATGTATGAAACAATAACTTCTATAATTATAATAGCTATATTAATAATTCTAACAGGAATATTATCTGGAGCAGAATTAGCTATTGTATCTTCAAGAAAAGTTAAACTTCAAAAAATGATTAATGAAGGTAGTAAAAGTGCTAAAATTGTTGTAGAACTTCTTGAGGATTCAAATCAATTTTTATCTGCTGTTCAAATGGGAATTACACTTATAGGAGTATTAAGTGGGGCATTTGGTGGTGCTGCATTATCACAACCATTAGCTGCGATTATTGCACCTTATGTTCCTTATGCTGAACTTATAAGTGTGTTAATTGTTGTAATTATAACCACCTACTTCTCTTTAGTTATTGGAGAGTTAGTACCAAAAGTAATGGCTTTAAACAACCCTGAAGGACTAGCTGTTAAAGTAGCTAAATCTATGAAAATTCTTACTAAAGTTTGTGGACCTATTGCAACATTCTTAACAAAATCAACAAATGCAGTACTAACAATTCTTAGAATTGATAAAAATCCTGAAACAGCTATTACTGAAGAAGAACTAGCTTTAATGGTTGAAGAAAGTAGAGTTGAAGGAAATATTGAAGAAGAGGAAGAAGCTATTATTAAACGTGTTTTTAAGATGGATGAGCAAAAAGTCGATATGATAATGACTCCTAGAAATGAAATAATCTGGATTGATTTAGAAGATAGTGATGAGGAAAATAAAAAGAAAATCATTGAAAGTAAACGTTCAATATTCCCTGTCTCTAATGGAGAACTAGATGATTTTATTGGTGTTGTTCAAGCAAAAGACATTCTAGCAGTTTTATTTGATACAAAATATGTTAAAATAAGTGAAATTGTTAAAGATCCAATTGTAGTTCCTGAAAACTTAGAATCCTTAGAATTACTACGTCAATATAAAGAAAATAAACAATATGTTCATATGGCATTAGTAGTAGATGAATATGGAAGTGTAACTGGTTTAATTACCTTAAATGACCTATTAGAAGGAATTGTTGGTGATATTCCAGGTATTGATGAAACTGATGATCCAATAGCTTATGAAAGAAAAGATGGATCCTGGTTAATTGAAGGTAGATATCAAATAGATAGATTTAAAGAATTATTTAACTATGAACAGGAATTTCCAGATGAAAAAGAAGATAGCTACACAACAATTGCAGGATTTATATTAAGCTACTGTGGAAAAATACCTGATGAAGGAGAACAATTTAACTATGATAGGTTCAACTTTGAAATAGTGGATATGGACAATAATAAAATTGATAAGATTATTGTAAACTATTTAGAGCCTCTAGAAGAAGAGGGAGAAGAGGAAGATAGTGATGATTGAATTAATGATTCAAATCGCCCTACTCCTTATAGGTTTTGTTTTTTTAATAAAAGGTGCAGATTACTTTGTCTCTGGAGCAAGTAGTGTAGCTTCTATTTTAAAAATACCTACTGTAATTGTAGGATTAACTATTGTAGCTATAGGAACAAGTGCTCCTGAAGCTGCAGTGTCTATAACAGCTTCTTTAAGTGGAAACAATGCAATAGCTGTAGGTAATGTAATTGGAAGTAATATGTTTAACCTTCTTTTCATTATAGGAATATGTGCTGCTTTAAGAGAACTAGCTATTGGAAAACAAATGCTTGAAAAAGATTATCCTTTTTTAATTATAGCTACTGTACTTATTGTAATATTTATTTTAATAGGTTTAAGTATAACTCGTGTTGAAGGAATTATTCTATTAATATTATTCTTTGTTTACATATTCTATTTAGTTTATACTGTTAAAAAGTCAAAAGATGCTGCTTATGTTGAAAAACCAAAATTAACATTGCCTAAAAGTATTATTTTTATTGTAGTTGGTCTTGTAGGAATTGTTCTTGGTGGGGATTTTGTAGTAAATAATGCATCTGCAATAGCTATGAAACTTGGAATGAGTGAGACTTTAGTAGGATTAACAATTGTAGCTATTGGTACTTCTCTACCCGAAATTGTAACTTCTCTAACAGCTTTAAATAGAAATGAAAACGAACTTGTTATTGGAAATGTTATTGGAAGTAACTTATTTAACATTGTATTTGTACTGGGATTAAGTGCAACAATAAGTCCAATTACACTTCAATCTTCTATTATAGTTGATGCTATCTTAATGTTATTTGTTACACTTCTCTGTTATGTATTTGCAAGAACACAAGATAAGTTTTCAAAAAGAGAAGGAATTATATTAATAATATTATTCTTTGTATATATGGCATTTGTAATACTTAGAAACTAAACTATTTATTTTTCAATTTCTTTTTTTATCTCACATGCTTTACATATTTGAGATGATGTTGGCTCACCGCAGATTTGACACTCATTTAAAACAGTGTTAATATCATTTTCAAATGTTAAAATCTTTTTAAATGAATTCATAATATTTTTCTTTACACCAGGATTTTTAGTTTCAGCATCATTTAAAAAATTTTTAATTTTAGATCTTAAAGATAATTTAGAGTAGGGACATTCAGCTAAATGAATATCCATATTGTTTAATATTGCCCATATTCCAACTTCCTTTTCTGGAGTGTTCCATAAAGGTTTAATTCTTGGAATAAGTTTAGGATGAATTTGTTCAAGTTCAGGGCCAAATTTAGAGAATTTAATAGTATCTCCTCTTGCAAAACTCATTAGAAATGATTGAATTTCATCATCTAAATTATGTCCAGTAGCTATTTTATCTGCACCTAACTCATAAGCAGTTTTATTTAAAATATTCCGTCTAAAAACACCACATGGAATACAAGCACTTTTAAATTGACTATAAATATCATCTAATGGAAAACCTTCCATTTCTTCAAATGATTTTTCAACAAGTTCAATGTTTAATTTATTAGTATGATATATTGCTGTTTCGATTCCGTGATGTCTATATCCTTCAATACCTTCATCAACAGAAATAGCTATTAAATCAAAATCTAGTATTTCCTGATAGTTTTTAAGAGCATATAATGTTAAAACACTATCTTTTCCACCAGATAGTGCTAAAGCTATTAATTCACCTTCTTTAATAAGTTCATATTGAGATATTAAATTATTAATTCTTGTAAATATTTTTTCATTAAACTCTTTCTTATCTATAGTTGGCATTGTAAGTATTTTTATTTAAAATCTAATATAAAATATAAGGTATTTTATTAATTAGATTATTATTGGAAAGACTTATTTATTAAAAATATAATATTATAACAAGGATGTGAAATTTATGATTACTGCTGATTTTGCTATTTTACCTGTTGGAAATGATACTAGTGAGTGTAAAGATTTTGTTGCAGCTGCTGTTCAAGTAATAAAAGATTCTGGTCTTAATTATCAGTTAACTGGTATGGGAACACAAATAGAGGCTGACAATTTAAAAGAATTATATGATGCAATAGCTAAAGCACAGGAAGCTGTTTTTGATGTTGGTGTTGGCCGTGTTTACACTGTTATAAAAGTAGATGATAGAAGAGACCATGAAAAGAATCTTGATGGTAAAATTAATATTGTTAATGATTTATTAGAATAAAATTAGTAAAGATAAGTTCTAAATTTCTCTAATTTTTCCGTGTTTAAGTTATCTTCTGTTATTTTTGCTGGGACTTTAGAACCCATAAATTTTTCTAATATTAATCCCCATCTATAATCAATTAAATTAATTAATTCTTCTTTATTTTCTTTTAATGTTTTTAAATCTGTTACTTTCATTGTAATATGATCATCATCTTCATTAAATTGGTAAATTCCATCGTATTCTACCTTATTGATTTTTACAAATCTCCATATTACATCTTTTTTAATAACTTTTATACTCCTTTTAATTGATTTGAGGTATTCTGTTTCCAGGTTGTTTTTAAGATTATTTTGAATATTTTCATATCTATCTAATGTATATTTACTAGAATATTTTTCCATTAATTCTTTGATGATTTTTATTATTTCCGGTATTTTATCTCTAACTAATTTGTTGTGATATTTCATTTTTTATTTCCCATATCTGTTATAGTCCTTTTTATCATTTTTCTTATAATATTATTATTGATTAGAATTATAAATAATAATAGTTATATAATTAAAATAATAAATAACAATATAAATACATTTTAATAACAATTAATGATTGGTATGAATAACTCAAAAATGAAAAAACGATCCTTAATAAATCGTATAAAAAGCCATTTATGGATAATAATCTCAATAATCCCCTACTTAAATGGAATTGGTTTTGTATACATAGGATCTAAAACTTCAATAAATAAATGGATAATAGAGGGATGTATATATGAAATTCCCTGGATTATACTTATTATACTATATCCTATACAACCTCTAATAAGTGTAATATTTATAATACTAGGAATAATCTCAATTATAATATCCTTAATTAGATCTATAAAAGTCAATAGCAAATATCAATCAATATTAGATAGTGGAATCTATAGAAAGTCTAAAGATAGATTTGAAACATTTATTGGAGCAATATTATCCGCAATTCCAATTGTAAATGGAGTTACATTTATTTATTTAGGAAAAACACAATCTAAAAAAAGTTTAATTTTAGAAGGAATAATATATGAAATTCCATTTGTTTTAGGGTTTTTAAATCCCTTGTTTTGGAGTATTGGATTGTGCTTAGCTATTGTTTCACTAATAAGATTTATCATAATTACATATAAAAATCTAAAAAATAGCTATAGAGTTAAAAATAGCTCAACCAATACAAAAAAAGAAGAGAAAAAAGATAAGTCCCCAAAAGAGACTAAAACAACTAAAGAAAAAACCACACAAAAGAAAAAAATAAATAAAGATGAAATCTTTAGAGTTTATGTTACTCGAATTAATACTTTAACAGAAGAATTTGATAAAAAAGAAATTAAAGTTTCTAAAATAATTGAAAACCGTTTCAA
>JABUVA010000045.1:0-5566 GCA_021442885.1 Methanobrevibacter sp.
GATAGGCATGAGAAAAAACGTATTCGAAGAAAGATATGAAAAAGGAAGAGAAGATGGAAGAGAAGAAGGATATAAATCAGGAAAAGAAGATGGAAAAGAAGAAGGAATAGAAGAAGGATATGAAAAAGGAAAAGAAGATGTTGCAAAAACCCTATTAGAAAAGGGGACTGATCCAAAAGAAGTATCAAAAATAACAAAACTACCTTTAAAAACAATACAAGTACTAATGACAAAATAAAAATCATTATACTTTTATTTTTTTAAAAATCAATTAAAGAATTAATAAAATCCAAAATAATGATCTTTAATTTTATTAAATCCTTTATCTTTTTTTATTGTTCTATTTTAATTTTTAAATTTTTAACTTTTATTACTATTTTTTATCAATGTTTTTAAAATTGCCATTCTTACAGGAACAGCATTAAAAGCCTGTATGAAATATTTATTATATTTTGTATTGTCAACATCTTCTGAAATTTCATCAATTCTTGGAAGTGGATGCATTACTATTAAATCTTTTCCATTAATTAGATCTTTATTAATAACATATGCTCCTTTTATTTTAAGATAATCATCAATATCTCCAAATCTTTCTCTTTGGATTCTAGTAACATATAGGACATTAACATCATCTATAATGTCTTCAATATTACTTACTTCCTCATACTCAACATCAGTTTTATTTAAATCATGAAGAATTTCAGGAGGTATTCTTAAATCATCTGGAGATACAAAATATATTTTAACATCTTTAAATAATGCTAATGCATTTGATAGAGAATGAACAGTACGACCATATTTTAAATCTCCTATTAAAGCTATTTTTATACCATCAATTGATCCAATTTCTTTTTTAATTGTATATAAATCTAATAATGTTTGAGTTGGATGTTGACCTGCTCCATCACCAGCATTTATTACAGGAACATCTACAACATCAGATATGAATTTAGATACACCTTCAAGTTCATGACGTATAACCAACACATCACTATAGGCTTCAAACATTTTTGCAGTATCAGCTATACTTTCACCTTTTGATACAGAACTGCTTCCACTACTTGAAAATCCTATACATTCTCCTCCAAGGCGTTTCATTGATGTTTCAAAGGATAATCTTGTTCTTGTTGATGGTTCAAAAAACATACATCCTAATATTTTTCCCTTTAAATCATCACTAAGTTCTTTTGATTTTGCTATATCTTCTAACTTTTCTGCTTCATTTAGAATATATTCAATATCTGACCTTTCAAAATCTTTTATTGAAATAATATTTTTTAATTTTAAAATATTATCACCTTTTAAATTCTATTGTCAATTATTTTATTTATATTATTTGCAATTTTATCTATTTTCTCTAAATCTAATATTCTAATAGCTTTATCCTTTTTCTTATAATTTTTAAAACTATTATCTTTTTCAAATTCTATTTCAACTGTTGATTTAAGTAAAGATGTATTAACTAAACTTTCTGAAAATGCTTTATTATATTTTTTTTCTGTATTTTCACAGTCTTCACAAATTAAAATCAAAGCTTTTGGTTTTTCGGTTAATGTTTTTAAGTTTTTTGAAATATATCTTTTTATAGCTCCTTGAACTTTTCCATTAATAATAGAAACTACTAAAATTACATAGTTATATTTTAAAAGGCAATCTGTTTTTGCTTGTTCAATAGCTATTAATTTTGTTTCGCTATTGATTTTATTTGAAAGCAATTCTGATGTTTTTTTAGTTGCTTTTATTTTTGTTGAATATATTATTGCGATTTTCATAATTTCTAAATTATTCTTTCTATTGGCATAACAAGAATATCTTTTGCTCCAGCATTTCTTAGGTCATTAACTAAATTAAAAACTTCATCTTCATCTACTACAGCTTGAACAGCTACAGTTTCCTTTTCTGATAGAACTTCGGATATTGTAGGTCCACTCATAGATGGCATAACATTTTTTACAGCTTCAAGATTTACACTCTCTACATTCATCATTACAAGTTTTTTTCTTTCAGCTTCTATTACACCTTTAATACTTGTAGCTATTGATTCTATTAGACTATTTTTTTCTTTAAAGTTTTCATGATTAGCTATTAGTTTAATTGAACTTTTAAGTATTACATCTATTATTTTAAGATGATTCATTTTTAGTGTGGTTCCAGTACTTGTAAGATCAGTAATTAAATCAGCAACACCTATAAATGGTGCAATTTCAGTTGATCCACTTAATGTTACTATTTTTAAATCTAAATTATTGTTTTTAAAATATTTTTCAGTTAAAACAGGAAACTCTGTAGCTACTATCATATCTGAATTAACATCTTCTATAGAGTTTATGTTAGATTCTTCAGGTGATGCTAATACTAATTCTGTTTGACCAAAATTTAAATCAACAAGTTCTTTAACATTAGCTTCAGATTCTTTAATTAAGTCAACACCTGTTATTCCCATATCAACAATTCCTTCTTCTACAAATTCAGGAATATCTGAAGCACGAGCGAACATTATGTCTATATTTTTATTATATGTTGCTGAAATTAGTTTTCTATTACTATTATCTTTTAATCCTAATCCAGCTTTCTCTAAGATTTCTATTGAAGGATTACTTATTCTTCCTTTTGATGGAACAGCAATTTTTACTTTCATATAAAATCTTCCTTATACTTGTTTAATATTATGATTATTATTAATTTTAATCTTTATTAAATAAATTTTTTATTAATTTTATTATTTAATTGTATTTTATTAGAATTTAGGGAAAATATTTAAATAATAATAGTTATTATAAATTTATTTGACTTATGATTTTTATAATCTAAGTTAAATAAATATGAGGTGAATATATATGGGAGAAATTCCAAAAGCTCCAATTGCTAGAATCATGAAACAATCTGGTGCTGAAAGAGTAAGTGAAGATGCTAAAGATGCTGTCACTAACTATTTAGAAGAAGTTGTTCGTGATATTACTGTTGAAGCTAATAAAGTTGCTAAAATAGCAAAACGTAAAACTATAAAAGAAGAAGATATTGAGTTAGCTATTAAAAACCTCTAAATATTTTCTTTTCTTTTTTTTTATTTTTTATAAACTTATTTTTTCGGATGTGTTATAATGACAAACACTATTTTAATTAAAAATTCTACTATTTTAAATCCAAATGTTAATGATTGTGAAAGATATATTGCTTCTGTTTTAATTAAAGATGATCTTATTGCTGAGATTGGAGATAATATAAGTGAAGATAATGTTGATAAAGTTATTGATGGTGAAGGTAAAATTTTAATGCCAGGTTTAATCAATACTCATACACACCTTTCTATGACACTTTTTAGAGGGTTTGCTGATGATTATAGCTTAGATACTTGGTTAAATGATTATATATTTCCTATTGAAGCTCATTTAAATGAATATTTCTGTTATATAGGTGCTTTACTTGGTGCTGTTGAGTTAATAAAATCTGGAACTACTACTTTTTCTGATATGTACTTTTTCATGGAAGATGTTGCAAAAGCAGTTGATGAAGCAGGTATTAGAGGAGTTTTATCATATGGTATGATAGACTTTGGTATTGAAGAAAAAAGAAATGAAGAAATTACTAAATTTTTAGAATTATATAAAAATTGTAATGATGCTGCTGATGGTAGAATTAAAGTATTTTTAGGTCCTCATTCTCCTTATATTGCTTCAAAAGAATTATTAGTTAAATGTAAAGAGTTAGCTGATGAGCTTAATACTGGAATTCATATACATGTTGGGGAAACTCAAAAAGAGGTTGAAGATGTTTTAGAACAAACTGGTAAAAGACCATTTGAATATTTAGATGATATTGGATTATTAGGTCCTAATGTTGTTGCTGCACATGCTGTATGGTTATCTGAAGAAGAAATCAATATTATAATGGATAAAGATGTTAAAATATCTCATAACCCTTGTAGTAATATGAAATTAGCTTCAGGTGTATCTCCTGTTGCTGATATGCTTAATCATGATATTTGTGTAAGTATTGGTACTGATGGTGCTTCTTCTAATAATAATTTAGATTTAATTGAAGAGATGAAAACTGCTTCTTTACTTCAAAAAGTTAGTACTCTTGATCCTAGAGCTTTATCTTCTGAAGAGACTTTAGCTATGGCTACTATTAATGGTGCTCGTGCTTTAGGTCTTGAAGATGAAATTGGTTCTATTGAAGTTGGTAAAAAGGCAGATCTTATTTTAGTTGATACTGATGCTGCTAATATGACTCCAGATAGTACTTGTATAAGCTCTAATATTGTTTATGCAGCTAATGGTTCTAATGTAGACACTACTATTTGTAATGGTAAAATTTTAATGGAAAATAGGAAATTAACTACATTAGATGAAGAATCAATATTTAAAAAAGCTCGTGAAGCTATTGTTGATCTTAAAGCATTAAAAGAACAAAGTGAATAGATTATTAATTATCTATTCATAAATTTTAATTTATTTTTATTTACTACTATACTTTTTTTCCAGTTATCATCACTTTCAGGGAAATCTGATCTATAGTGGGCTCCTCTACTTTCACGTCTTAGAATAGCTGATTTAGTTATTATAATAGCTATTTCTATCATGTTTATAACTTCAATAGCTGTTAATAATTCTTTGTTGTATTGAGTTGTATCTTTTACTTTCATATTTTTAAGTTCATTTTTAATTTTTAGAAATTCTTTTAGAGCCATATTTAGTTCTTTTTCATTTCTTACTATGGAAACCTTTTCCCACATTATGTGTTGTATCTTTTTCTTAATTTCTTGAGGATTTATTTTACCACTTTTCACTAAACTTTTAATTCTATTACTCTCTTCTTCAACCATTTGTGGGTTTGTTTCAAAGGTTGATGTTTTTGCATATTCACTTGCATATTCCCCAGCTATTTTTCCGAAAACTTGTGTATCTGCAAGTGCATTACCACCTAATCTATTACCACCATGAACACCACCAGTGACTTCTCCACAAGCAAATAGTCCAGATACTGATGATTGACATTTATCATTGATTTTAACACCACCCATAAAATGATGGGCAGTAGGAGATACTTCCATTGGCTCATTTTTAATATTAACACCAATATCATTAAACTGTAAAACCATTGTTTCAAGTTTTTCATCAATTAAATCATCATCTAAATGAGAAATATCAAGATAAACACCTTCATTTTCAGTTCCTCTACCTTCCATTACTTCTTTATAAATTGATCTTGCAACAACATCACGAGTAGCTAATTCCATTTTATCAGGAGCATATTTTTCCATAAATCTTTCATTAAGAGCATTTAAAAGAATTCCACCTTCAGCTCTCACAGCTTCTGTTACTAATATTCCCTGTTTAGATTTTGGAAGTACCATACCTGTTGGATGGAATTGAACCTCTTCCATATCAATAAGATTAGCACCAGCATTATATGCAAGTGCAAATCCATCACCATTCTTTTGAACAGTATTAGATGTTGTTGGATATAATTGACCTGCTCCACCAGTAGCTAGTATTGTTGCTTTTGCCTGGAAAAAGATTATATTAGAATTTTTTAAATTAAAACCAACTGCACCAATAACTAC
>JABUVA010000045.1:5622-9030 GCA_021442885.1 Methanobrevibacter sp.
ATATCTCTTCTATTAATTTCCTCTTTAAGAGCACTTATTATTTCATGACCTGTTCTATCTCCTTGATAACAGGTTCTTCTATAAGTTTGACCACCAAAAGGCCGTTGGTTAATTTTACCATTATCTTGACGTTCAAATAATGCTCCATAATTTTCTAAATCAATTAATCGTTTAGGAGATTCTTTAGCTAAAATATCAACAAGTTTTTCATCATTTAAATAGGCCCCACCTTTTAAAGTATCAGCAATATGGGCTTCTATACTATCATCTTCATCAACGGCTTTAAATACAGCATTATATCCGCCTTCAGCCATTCCAGTACAACCAGATCTAAATGATAATCCTTTTGATACAATTAATGGTTTAAGACCATTATTATCTACTTCAATAGCAGCTCTTGAACCTGCTCCTCCAGAACCTATTATTAATACATCAGATGAAATTGTTTCAATATCCATTATTTAACCCTTATATTTTAGTTATTAATATATAGGTTTTAATTTATTAAATAATTTTGTTAGGTTATTAAAAATAGTTTATAATTTATATTCTTTTGGTTGTTCGAGAAATTCTTCTACTATAAATGGTTCATATTTATACTCATCATCCATTAGTATTGCCTCTTAATAATGAATACTCTTATTTTTATTGTTTCTATTTATAAAACTTTTGATTAAATACCTTTATTTTCATTATTAAGTTTTAAATAATAGCTATTTGCTTAGGCAAGTATTTTTAATACTATAAAAATTAGAATTTTAGGTTTCATTTTAATTTTTAAGAAATTAGGAATAATTGACAAACAATGAAAAATAATAATATTGTTGATTCGTTAAAGTCAATATTTAATTATAAAGTTAAAGTTATTTTTGCTACAATAGCTAGTTTTAGCTATTTTTATAGCTATTTTATATTATCGGTCCTTTAAAATTAGTTTTATTATTATTTTAATGCTTCCTATAATTCTTTCTATCTTTTTATTAATTCCATATAAAAACTCTAAAATTAGTATGTGTTTGGGAATTATTTCAATAATACTCTCAATTGCTGTTGCTTCATGGTGTAATGATATGGCTTTTAAATGTGAGATTGAAGCTTATGATTTTTATTTTAAGCATTCTGTTTTAATATTTACTGGGTTTGATTTTGAAGCCTATAAAGATCTCATGTTTGAATTGGCTGAAACTTTTACTGTAGCTATGTATTATGCTATATTTAGCTTAATTAGTGGTTTTCTATTACTTATTACACCTGAAAATAAACTGGATTGTACTTCTAATGTTACTAGTGAACCTGTTTATAATTATAAAGAGATAGATCAACCAAATTTCTGTAGATTTTGTGGAGAAGAATTAGATTCTCCTGATGATGAGTTTTGTCTCTATTGTGGAGAAAAATTAAAATAAATTATATTCTATATTTAATTGGACAATTATTGGTTATAATTATTAAAGCACAATTTTTTATTTATTATCAATTTTATCTATTGTAGTCGACAAAGTTCTATATTTTAATACTTATTATACAATAGATTATTATAATTTAATTAAAGTATATTTAAATCAATTCTAGGTTAATTGATGAAGAAGACATGAATTAATTAATGAACATAAATTAAGGGGTATTTTATTATCCTAGATATAATTATAAGTCTTTAGACAGAAAAATTTTCCACCCATGTTTGTAACAGAATTTCAGGATTAGATTCATATGTTAGTGAACACGTATTATTGTTAAAAATTCCGTTGTAAAGGAAATGTGTAGGTTTAAGAACAAAATTTAGAATTACATTTGTATATTTTCAGAGGAAGCTATTATAAAGCTCTGGATTCTTCATTAAAACTAAAAAGAATAAATAATATGTTTAAATAAATTTGAATTATTCTCATACAATACTAGTATGTGTAAAAATAGTAACAGGAAAACCCTAATATAACTATGATGATATGATTGATGGAGTTAAATTAATCGTAATAGTTAATCCATTTAAATTTATAACATAAGACGTAATATGCTATATTTGACTGGTATTGTGTTGGATTCCTATTTCTTATTGTAAACAAATCATCTAAGTTAAAAGCTAGTAATAACCCTCCTATCCTTTAATCTTTTTTTAGCAGTTCTTGAATTAACAAATATTATATATTTATAAATTTAAATGTTAATAATAGGAGAGAAATTAAAAGAGAATTAGACGTATTATTATGGTTATTCTTTTCCTAACTTTTTATTAATATTGTATCTTCAAAAACATCTACTAAACATTATAAGTAAATAGGATAAATACTTGAAAAGTAGGAGAAGAATGGAACAATACATTTAAAAAACTCTCAGGACAATAATTTGGATATTTAAGGCTTCTTATTTAACATTTAAATGAATAATAGTTGTGGAGGGGGAATAATGTTCACCAGTATAAAAACTTCGTATTCTTTTTTTACTTTTATCTCCCAGTGTGAAAAAGGGGGAAAAACAATTCAAATATCCTTTTTTCATATAAATAAAAATTTTGAATTCAAAAAACTCCCATTTTTTTATTAATGGGGGAGGAAAAGGATAAAACATGTTTAGAAAAATCATGATACTAATGATAGCATTTGTTTGTCTCTTGTCTGTTTCATGTATTTCAGCAGCAGACTACAACAATGATAATGATGTTGTTGCAGTTGCCGATGCTGGAACATTCACAGAACTTAATACTGTTATATCATCAGGAGGCAATATTTCTTTAACAAAAGATTATATACAAACAGATTCATATGGCCAAATTACTATTAATAAAGATACAAATATTAATGGTAATGGCCATACAATTGATGCAAAAGAAAAAAGCAGAATATTCAATATTACTAATGGTGTGAATGTTACTCTTAAGAACATCAACTTCATCAACGGAAAAGCACCGTTGATAGGCCATGAGGCAGAGGGTGGTGCAATCTACACTGATAGTGGTAGTGTTACTGTGATAAATTGTACTTTCAACAACAATGCAGCAATTGAATCACATCAAGTAGGTTATGGTAGTGGTGGTGCAATCTACACATATGGTGGTAGTGTTACTGTGATAAATTGTACTTTCAACAACAACACAGCAGTAGCTGGTGGTGCAATCTGTTCCTATGATTGTAGTGTTACTGTGTCAAATTCTACTTTCAACAACAATACAGCAGATGATTTGGGTGGTGCAATCTTCATTGGTGAGGGTAGTGTTACTGTGATAAATTGTACTTTCAACAACAACACAGCAAATTATCATGGTGGTGCAATCCGTGGTGAAGTTGAGGATAGTAGTATTATTGTGGTTGATTCTAAATTCAAAGATTGTAAAGCAACAAATGGTAAAGACATAGGTTCAATTGGTTGTGTTACATTAATGGGTAATGAATATGATGGTAAACATAATTATAC
>JABUVA010000046.1 GCA_021442885.1 Methanobrevibacter sp.
GTGTAGGACTAACAGATCACTTAAGGGAAATGATGATTTCAATTATAAAATTAGACATCTTAAACGAATCATTTACATATTCCTGCAATACACAAAGAGGAAAAGCTTCTAGAGATTCAGATATTATTAAAGCAAATGATATTCTAGTATATAATTTTGGTTTTGACATTGTAGGAAATAGCCATATGGTTACGAGAATGCCCCCAGATATTGCTAAAAAACTTAAAAATAGAAATCCTACTAGTATTCGACTGTTTAATAATGATGATTATGGTCATTATAGATATGATAATATAAGATTAATTGAAGATTTTTATCCTTATGAAAAAACTAAAATTCCAATAGAATTTTTTAATCCTCAAGGAAATGTAAATAGATCAAGAAACTGTCAAAAATTATTTAATAATGAAATGTTTGGTTTGGAGTTACTGGAGTATAAAAGATTATTAAATGATAGTGAATCTGCTTTAGATTATCTTAAAACTAAAAATCAAATTAAAAATGATTTACATAATTTTACACAATTTAGATCATTCATTAATCTTTAAAAATTTCTCAATAATTTTTAAATAAAATAATATATGTTAAACCATAATTATTTTATTATTAATGAAATACAAATCAATTAATTAAAAATAGTAATATAATTTTAGCTTTTTAAATCTGTAAAATATTTTAAAAAATAGTAAGAAAGTTGTTAACTTTCTTTAATTATTCAATAAATTGTTTTAAATCATTACGTATGATAGAAGTTGCATTAAATCCTTTAATTGCATCAATCATTTCTGGGAATTTAGATTTAGGGATTAATACATTTATTTGAGAGAATTTAGGGCCTTCATTAATTGTTGGTTCATCAGCACATAATTTATTTTCAATCAAATAATTACTTATATCATCAACTTTTGAGTTTTCGATATTGAATTTTACATCAAAGTAATTTTTAGCAGTGATTGCTCCAAATAATTGAGTATAAATCATTTTTGCTTTTTCCATTTTCTCTCCTTTACAACTTACACCTGCATATAGACCTGCTGATGAATGAAGTATTGTTTCAAGTTCTTTAAGGCCTGCTTTTCTTAAACTACTTCCAGTTTGAGTATTATCAACAATTAAATCTGCACCTTTTGCAATATATACTTCTGTTGCGCCGTCTGAATTAATTACTTGAACTTGTTCATTATCTCCATCAATTAAACCTCGAACTTGCACCAATGGAACTGCATCTCCAAATATTTCTTGATATCCTTCATTTTCCATTAAATGTTTTCTTGTTAAATTTGGATATTCAGTGAAACATAAAATTGGAGTATCTCTATCTTTATTTTTTCTAAAGAATTCTGTTAAATCATCATATTCAGATTCTTTTGGAATAGCTACTATTAATCTGGTTTCACCATAATTTAAATCACCAATTTTTACAATACGATTGTCTCTTAGAACTGATTCTTCTTTAACCCAGTCTTCTCCAACAATAGCTATATCTACCATTCCTCTATTTAATTCTACAGGAGTACTTTGAGGTCTTGTTAAGAATGCTTTTATTTCTGGATCATTTAGTATAGATATTTCATAGGATTCATTTCCTGGTTCATATCCTCTAACATCATAACCTGCATCTACAAATATCTTGTGTGTATTACCTCTATTAACATTATTTAAACTACCTTTTGGAAGTCCTAATATTATTTTTTCGTTCATTTAAATACCTACAGTTATATATTTTTATTATTAAGATAATTAAGTACATTATCTAAAAAAAATAAGAATGATTTTTTTATATTATATTAATTTATGAGTCTTTTTTAATATATTTATCGAATTTATCTAACATCCAATTTGGTATAATTCAAATCCTACATCTTTAATTTTAGGATTGTATATATTTCTACCATCAAATATTATTTTTTGATTCATTCTTTTTGATAGTTCATCTAAGTCAAGTGATCTAAATTCTTTCCATTCAGTGATTAGAATAAGTGCATCTGAATCATTTAAAACTGAATATTTTGAATATCTGAATTCTAAATTAGGATGATCTATCTCTTGTTTGAAATTATGGATGGCTTTTGGATCATATGCTTTTATTTTTGCATTTCTTTTAAGAAGTTCTGAAATTATTTTTATTGATGGTGCTGATCGAACATCATCAGTTTGAGGTTTGAATGAAAGTCCCCAAATACTGAAAGTAAGCCCTTCTAAATCATCACCAAATCTATCAACTACCTTGTTTACAAGAACCATCTTTTGTTTTTCATTAACTTTATCAACATTTGATAAAAGTTGAGGTGTGTAATGATTATCAGTCGCTGTATTTATCAAACCTTTAATATCTTTTGGAAAACAACTACCTCCATAACCACATCCAGCATAAATAAAATCATAACCAATTCTCTTATCACTACCAATACCTAAACGAACATCTTTAATATTAGCTCCTGTAACTTCACAGATATTAGCCATCTCATTCATAAAAGAAATCTTAGTAGCAAGCATAGCATTAGCAGCATATTTACTTAACTCAGAGCTTTTAACATCCATAAAAATAAAACGATTATGATTAGAAACAAAAGGAGCATAAAGTTCTCTTAAAATATTGAAAACCTCATCATTTTCAGCTCCAACAATAACACGATCAGGCTTCATACAATTCTCAATAGCTACACCCTCTTTTAAAAATTCAGGATTGCTAGCTATACCAATATTAATATCTAAATCTCTTTTTTTAATTATATCTTCAATAATTTCTTTAACTTTAAAAGAAGTTCCAATAGGCACTGTAGATTTAATAACAACTAAAGAATCCTTAGAAATATTTTCACCAATTTCTCTAGCTACATCTTCAATATAAGCTAAATTAACACTACCATCATCATTCATTGGTGTGCCAACAGCTATGAAAATAATATCAGTATTATCTAAAGCTTCTTTAAGATTAGTACTAAAAATTAAATGCTCTTTTTCTTGATTAGATGCAACTAAAGTTTTAAGATTTGGCTCATAAATAGGCATGATGTTTTTAACTAAATTATTAATCTTTTCATCATCATTATCAACACAGTAAACTTTATTACCCATTTCGGCAAAACAAGTTCCAGTAACAAGACCTACATAACCTGCACCAATAATTGTTAACTTCATATAAAATAATATACAACTCAAATAATTTATACTTTATTAAAACATATGTATAATATATGAAAACAAGGGTTATTGAAAAAAATCAAGATGAAATATCACAACTTAGTTTTGGTGCAATGAGACTACCATCAAAAAATGGTAAAATAAATAGAAAAGAAGCTAAAAAACTGATATATCATGGAATTGATAATGGTATTAACCTCATTGACACCGCTGCACTTTATGGGATGGGAGATAATGAAAAATTCCTAGGAGAAATACTGCAAGGAGAATACAAAGACAAAGTGAAAATTTCAACAAAACTACCTGCATTTTTAATAAAAAAATATGAAAATATGGAAGAAACACTAAATAAACAATTAGAAAGACTAAAAAGAGACACAATTGATTATTATTTTCTCCATAGTATAGATTTGAGCACTATGAAGAGACTTGTTAAACTAGATGTTTTTAAATTTCTAAATAAAGCAAAACAAGAAGGAAAAATAAAAAATATTGGTTTTTCATATCATGGAAAAGTTGATGAGTTTATAGAACTTGTTGATATGTATGACTGGGATGTAACAATGATTCAGTATAATTACTTTGATGATAATGCTCAAATTAATTTCGAAGGAATTAAACATGCTCATGATAAAGGAATGGGAATTTTTGTAATGGAACCTCTTAAAGGAGGAATACTTGCAGGTAGAATTCCTAAAGAAGCTGAAGAAATATTAAAAAATTACAATTGCGAAAAAACTGCTGCACAATGGTCCTTTGAATGGATTTTAAACCATCCTGAAATCACATGTGTTATCTCAGGAATGACTACAATAGACCAAATTAATGAAAATATAGCTAGTATTAAAGATATAAAACCTCATCAACTCTCACTTGAAGAGATGGAAGTAATTGAATATGTTAAAAAAATATTTAAAAAATCATTAAAGATAAATTGTACAACCTGTGGATATTGTATGCCTTGTCCTCAAAATGTAAACATACCACAATGTATGAGAGTATATAATGAAAAATACCTATTTAATCAAAAAGGATTAATATCCGAAAGTTTAATTGGATATTATACTTCAGTTGGAGGAGTAATGAATAGTCCATCAAATGCAGGGCTTTGTAACAGCTGTGGTAAATGTTTAAGATTATGTCCACAACACTTAGATATACCTAAAGAACTATCAAAAGTTCAAAAAGAGTTTGAAGGTCGTGGATATAGATTTAAAGTATGGTTTGTAAAAAATATTGGAATGCCAATTTACCAAAGATTCTTTTAAAAGACTGGAAAATATAATTATTATAAATAAGAAATAATAAAAAAATGAAAATTGAGGAATGAAAAAATGAAACTTGAAGAAATACTTGCACCATGTCCAAAATGTGGTTCTAAAGATAAAACAGCGAAAAGAAGAATGTTAGATAGTTATAGGGCACATGCTGAACTAGATACTGTAACATGTGATGAATGTGGATATATTTTTATTGTAAACGACAAAATGGAAGACGATGAGAAAAAGAAAATCATAAAAGAACTAAATAAATACTACGGATAAAATGACATTTCATGTAATGATAATCCCAACATTAAATTGTCCATCTAACTGCAAATACTGTTGGGGCTCTGAAAATAACAGTCCTCTAATGGATAAAAAGATTATAGATGAAATTGTAGAATGGTTAAAAGATTTTAGAGATGATCAAGTACATTTTACATTTCATGGAGGAGAACCTTTACTAGCAGGATATGATTTCTATAAATATGCTCTTGAAAAGTTAAGTAGCTTACCTAATGTTGAAGGATACTCCTTACAAAGTAATATTTGGTTATTAAAAACTGAACTAATTGACTTATTTAAAAAATACAATGTAACAATAAGTACTAGTATTGATGGACCTGAAGCTATAAATGATTATCAACGTGGAGAAGGTTATTTTAATAAAACAATGAGTAATTATCAACTAGCTAAAGAAAAAGGATTGAATATAAACTTTGTTTTGACAGTTACTGATTATTCAAAAGATTATAGCGATGAACTATATGACTTTTTTAAAGAAAATAAAATGAAT
This sequence comes from Methanobrevibacter sp., assembly GCA_021442885.1. GTDB lineage: Archaea > Methanobacteriota > Methanobacteria > Methanobacteriales > Methanobacteriaceae > Methanocatella. The sequence continues at coordinate 5,203 of JABUVA010000046.1, forward strand.
TTAAAAATTCATGC
>JABUVA010000047.1 GCA_021442885.1 Methanobrevibacter sp.
GCATTTAAGATTACTGAAAATGAAAATAGATAAACTGATAAATCAGGTGAAATATTTAAAAACGGAATGTTTATACAAAATGGTATTACAGTAGCTATACCTGTTAAGAGTTTCACATCACCACCACCCCAAATTTTCAATCTCCATAAAAGATAACACACAATATATGTTAAAAGTGCTGAAATAATTGAAGATAAAATATGTTTAATGTTATTTGTTACTATTGACAAAACAATATTAGAACTTAATCCAAAAATTATCAGAAAAAATGAAATTCTATCTGGAATAATATTTTGTTTAATATCGTAAAATGATGCCAAAATAGAACAAAATAGTGTTAAAATAACTTGGATAATAAAAATATATTCATAAATCATAATAATAATTAAAATACTTACCCTATATTAATTAGATAGAAATTAACAATGCGAAATTGATTTTATAAAGTAAAATTGTAACAAAAATATAAATTTATCAGGGTTCTAAAAAAATAAATTTCCATTTTTGGAATAAATTTCTGTTAATTTTTAATAAATAATCTGAAATTTGAATTTCAAATATTATTAAATCTTTTTATTTGATTTGAACATATTTCCCGCCCTTTCTTTTAATATAAGTTATAAATTCATCATTCAGAATTATGGAAAAGGAAACAGGATATACAGGCAGCTCAGTGAAGATGTAGAGATATGATATGGCTATAATAAGGGTATTGTAGTAGCTATTCCCTTGAGAAGCTTTACATCACACCCCCATATATTCAGTCTCCATAAAAAGCAGAAAAAAACACATATGTCATGGACAGGGAAATGATAGAGGTCAAAACATGTTTTACATTGTTTGTAAGTAATGTCAATATGATATTTGAAATAACACCAAAGAGAATTAATGATAAAGAGACCCTATCGTGAATTATGGTCTTTTTAATGTTATAATACGAAGCAACAATGCAAAGAAATAGTGTTGTGAAATTTGTAAAATAAAAATATATTCATAAACCATTTTTATAGTTAAACAATGAACATATGTTAATTAAATAGAAAATAAGGATGTTTAATTGATTTTTAACTGTAAACTTAATCCACTATTCCAACAGGATTATGTTTTTTGGATTGATTTTAATATAATCGGGAAAGGTAAATTCATGGTCGTGGATTTCCTTCTCGTATTTCCACCATAGGTCACTGGCCAACTTTATATCCCACTCAAAAGGCATTTCAACAACTTCAGAATCCTTTGTGCAAATGGCATTAAGGTCATCCCTGTCTGCAAAGGTAAAGTCGTGAGCTCTTATTCCTGCATAGGAAATGTTTTTGGAAATTTTCTCTGCACTTTCGAGTACTATGTTGTCCCAATCCAATGCCCTAAAATGATAATCATCGATTGGTTCTATTTTTGAAATGTTCTTACATCCAGTAATTCTTGCAACCTGAACCTTTTCAGGCTTTTCGAATATGTCATAGGTCTTTCCTTCAGCTATGATTTTGCCCTTGTCCATCACTATGAGCTCATCACAGAAATGAAATGCATCGTCACGGTCATGTGTAACCATAACAATAAAACCGTCGAACTCCTCAAGGAGATTGATAAGTTCCCTACGAAGCTGATCCTTTAGGTAGGTGTCCATTGCACTGAACGGTTCGTCCAATAGAATAACATCAGGATCATATGCAATTATACGAGCCAATGCAACTCTCTGCTGCTGACCTCCAGACAGCTGTCTCGGATACCTTTTCTCCAATCCCTCTAGACGAAACTTTTTTACAAGTTCCTCTATCTTTCCATAATTTTCCTTGGCCAGGCCAACTGCAATGTTTTCCTCAACTGTCATATTCGGAAACAGCGCATAGTTTTGGAACAGATAGCCGACATTTCTCTTTTGAGGTTTCAGATTGATTTTTTTACTGGAGTCAAAATAAACCTCTTCATTATCTAGCTTTATGCTTATGATGCCTTCATCTGGATTTACAATTCCTGCAATGGATTTTAGGGTCATACTCTTACCGCAACCTGAAGGACCCAAAATACCGAAATTCTGAGTTTTCAAGTCAAAGTCCACATCCAAATCAAATTCATTGAGTTTCTTTTGAATATTTACTTTTAATAGCTTACCACTCATAATATACCATTTTAAAAAAAATAAGTTTATGGAATTTTATTTCCATCGTTTTCCCTGACGGATAGAAAAATAATTCATAAAGAAAATAGCTATAAACGATATAATTATAATGACTACCACATAATAAAATGCGCTTCCCATATTACCAGCAGCCACATCTGAATAAACTGCAATAGGAAGTGTTCTAGTCAAATCAGCTATGTTACCTGCAAGCATTGCTGTAGCACCGAATTCACCAAGACCTCTTGCATAGGCAAGAATTCCTCCACTTATGATTCCTGGCAATGCATTTGCACATAGGATTTTCCAGAAAATTTTCCATTCAGACATACCTAATGTACGGGCAGCTTCCACAAGGTTGGAATCAACCTGTTCGAATGCTCCCCTTGCAGAACGATACATTAAAGGGAAAGACATGACAACAGCTGCAATAACTGTTGCCTCCCATGAGAAAGCAATTTTATAAGCAAAGAAGTTTATAAAAAAGCTACCGATAGGTCCCTTAACACCAAAAATGTATAAAAGGAAAAATCCCACTACTGTTGGAGGCAAGACGATAGGCAGTGTGAAAACACCGTCAAGCACTACTTTTGTAGTGTCATTCTTTATCATGATAATACCCCAAGCAACAAACAAACCCAAAAAGACAGTTATTGCAATTGAAACGCTTGCGGTTTTCATTGAGATAAATAAAGGAGTCCAGTCAATCATGCATATTTCCTTTTAATAAATTATTTATGGAAAAGAGTATATTAAACTTAATTAACTACTGTGAAACCGTAGTCCCTTAATACATCTTGAGCTTCTTTGGATTGTAAGAATTCCATGAATTTTTGTGCGCCGTCAGCATCTTTTGCATTTTTAATCATACCAATTGGATAAACAATTGGTTTATCTAAAGAGTCTTCAGGAGCTTCAGCAATTACCTTAACTTTGTCATTGGATTTAGCATCAGTAGTATATACAATACCGTATTCAGCGGATCCGTCAGCTACTTGGTTTAATACAGCGGTTACACTAGTACCTAAGGATAATTTGGATTGAACTGAATCCCAAACACCAAGATTGGTTAATGATTCTTTAGCATATTGTCCTGCAGGTACTGATTCAGGGTCTCCGATAGCTATGGTTCCATTAACATCTTTCAATCCTTCAAATGAGGTTACATTAGTTGTTGAATCAGAAGGTACAATTAAAACAAGTTTGTTTTGGACGGATTTTTTAACAGTACTGTTGTCGATTATTCCTTTTTCTGCTAAAGCGTTCATCTGTTTGTTGGAAGCAGACATGAATACATCGGTTTCCAATCCGTTTTCAATTTGAGTTTGTAAATCTCCACTAGAAGCGTAGGTACCTTTAACTGTTATGCCAGGATACTTCTCTTCGAACATAGGGATTAACTTATCATCATATACGTTTTTCAAGCTAGCTGCTGCAGCCAAATCAACGGTTTGATCATTCGAATTGGCACTTCCACTGAAAGCACCACTGAATGCAGCATATCCTATACAGATAACTACTATTATTATAATAACACCAATTATTATTTTATTTCTTGATTCCATTTTTTCGCCTTTAAAATTATTTTAATGAATCAAATTAGAAAAATACTTCAATATTCCCAATATGATTAAATCAAGACAACAATCTCGATAATAAATAATGAAACATAGAGTACAATTTACTACCTATTATCAATATGAAAATTCATTAATGTCATGATTGTTGATAATAGTTTTTACTCATAATCTATATAAATATTCCTTTCAAAACGATTATACATCGAAGATAATAAATTTCCTATGAAAAATTAAAGATGATAATAAATGTTTTTCATAACACTGAGAATATGATAAAACACGATAATCCTAGACTGCAAAATATTATACTGTCCAAGACACAAATTAATAATAAAGAAATTTGAAATGTAGTATCATCTATTCGTGTACCAACAAATTACAAAACCTTGAAAAATAAATTGGTAGAATTGTTTTTTGAATATAAAGAACTATTAAATCATATAGGTCCTGAAATTGAATCCAAATACCTATTAAACTTTTGATTTCTTGAAATTATTCACCAAACTTTAATCTTATAGAACAAGTATTGATAACCTGTAAAAAAAATAATTTAAAAAGATACATACCGTAATAAAGATTTACTGTCGTGTAAATTTAATGATACATTCTATTAAGTAATAGAAAGAGATAATTTTACTAATAACATGACTAAAACATTTATTAATGAAGTTTCGTAAAATACTATAAAATAATGAAATTGAACTTATTTAATAGAATAAAAATTTTTAGTAAAATTATTAATAAAATAAGTTTAATTACTATTCCATATTTTAAAAAAAAGAAGTTTTAGGAATTATAATAGAAATTATAATTCCTTTTTAATATAAAGTTTATTATTTTTAGTCTTTTCTTCTCAACCTTGCACCTAATAAGCATAATAAAGCTAAAACAACAATAGCAATCGGATTACCAGTAGCAGGCAAACTAGATTTACTAGCAACAACATTATTAGTTTTATTATCATCCTCAGGAATAGGAGGCACTGGGCCAACAGAATCCTTAACAGTTATATTAAAACTATCTGCATTATTAGATAAGTTCGGATCATAAGTATCACTAGTTACATTAACATTATGAGTAATAACACCAGTAACTAAAGTTTTAGTAGTTAAAACTAAAGTTGCAGACTCACCAGGAGCTAAATTACCAATAATCCATGTTAAAACATCACTACCATTAACAACACCTTTAGAAGGATCATATGAAATGAGTTCTAAACCTTCAGGCAATTTATCAAATGCAACAACATTATCAGCAACATCAGGACCATTATTAGTAACAGTAATAATCCAAACAACAGTATCTCCTTTAGCAACTTCCTCCTTATCCGGAACAATAGTAATCTCTAAATCAGCAGATTTAACATTAGTACTATTAGTTGCATTATTATTAGACTTATCAGGATCAAAAGTATCACTATCAACAAATACA
>JABUVA010000048.1:0-5006 GCA_021442885.1 Methanobrevibacter sp.
CAATAGCTTTATCAACAAAAAATTTTGATGTCCATTTTCCATCAACAGGACAACCTAATGCACACATTCCACATTGAACACATTTATCTTCATAAATAGCTTTTGGCATTTTAGAAGTATTAAGGCCTAATTTTCGAGCAGAATCTAAAAATAACTTACTTCCTTCACCTATATGAGAATCGTTTAATTCATGAACATTAATTAAATTTTCAACATATTCATATTCGTTATCTAAATTAATCCCATAAGGCTCTAAATTTAATGCCCTTACCATATTTGCCATAGAAACAATAGTTGAACCACCAACACATGTTGTTGTAAGTAAATCTACATTATCATTATAGCTATCATAATGCTTAATTCCATCTTTGGTTTCAATATATTGTCCTTTATCCAATATAGTTACAGAAATTCCAGATTTTGAAAGTTCATATGCTAAAATTCCTCCACCTGCACCAGACCCAACAATAACAACCATTAAATCACCAATAATTATAACTTGTTTTAAATAAAATTATATTCATAAATCTATATTTAAAAAAGTAAACATATATATTAATAACCCTAATATTTATTAAAGATAGGTGAAAACCATGGATGAATATATAGACATTTGCCAGAATGTTATTTCAAAAACTATTCCTAAAGTAGATTATATTGATATTAGAGCAGGAACAGGAAGTACTACTGGTCTTGTAATGAAAGATAGGAACATAGATGAAATTAAAACTGGTAATACATTTGGAGTAAGAGTTAGAGTATTAAATAATGGGGCCTGGGGCTTTGCTTATACTAATGATTTTTCAAAGTTAGATGAAATAACCGAAACATCAGTGCGATTATCAAATTCACTTAAAGGAGAAGTTGAACTTGCAGAAGCAGATGTTGTAACAGATAAAATAAAAAACGATGTTAAAATACAACCATCAGATGTTTCAATTGAAGAGAAAAAAAACCTTCTTAAAGAAGTAAGTGATATTGCGGATTTTGGAGAAATAGTTAGTATTACAGCAAGTTATTCAGACAATGAAAGTAATTCAATATTCTTAAATAGCGATGGAAGTTTAATAGAGCAAAATACAACAAGAACTGTATTATCACTTAATTCAGTTGCTAAAGATGGTGAAATGCTTCAAAATGGTCATGGAAGTATTGGTGGTGTAAAAGGCTTTGAAGTATTTAAGGAAGAAGACCTTGAAAAATATGCTCGTGAAATCTCAGAAAAAGCAATAAGACTATTAAGTGCAGAATCAGCACCATCAGGACAATACCCAATAATAGCAGATAACCTTTTAACTGGAGTTTTAATACATGAAGCATTAGGTCATGCTGTTGAAGGGGATCTTATAATACAAAATGATTCAATTTTAAAGGATAAAATGGGCGAGATTATTGCATCAGATATTGTAAATATCTTTGATGATGCCAGTATGAAAGATGGGTATGGATATTATGCATATGATGCAGAAGGTGTTAAAACTAAACCAAATCAACTTGTAAAAGATGGAAAACTTGTAGGCCTACTTAATTCTAGAGAAAGTGGGAAAAAATTAGGAATGAATTCTTCAGGAAATGCACGATCATATATACAAGACCAACCAATAGTAAGAATGAGTAACACCTACCTCCAACCTGGAGAATTAACATTTGATGAATTAATAGAAGATATTAAAGATGGAATATATCTTAAAGGTTCACGAGGAGGACAAGTAGATACTGGAAAAGGAATTTTTCAATTCAATGCTGCTGAAGCATATAAAATTAATAATGGAGAAATTACAACTACACTTAGAGATGTTTCACTTTCTGGAAATATTCTAGAAACCCTTAAAAACGTTGCAGGTGTAGGAAAAGACTTTAAAATGAGTGTAGGTAACTGTGGTAAAGGTGGACAAATTGTACCTGTAGGTGATGGTGGTCCTCATACCAAAATATTAAATGCACTTGTTGGTGGAAGTCAATAGGAGATGAAAAAATGATATCAGATGAAAGTGGAGAATATTTAGTAGGAATTGCAAAAGAAGCTGTTTTAACCTACCTAAGCGAAGGTAAAAAAATTGAAGTGCCAAAAGACTGTCCAGATGAATTAAAAGAGAAATTAGGAGTTTTTGTAACTTTAAATGAAAAAAACACATTAAGAGGATGTATTGGATATCCTGAGCCTATTGAAAGTGCTATTAAAGCAACAATAGATGTAGCTATTGCAGCTGCCTGTGAAGATCCAAGATTTCCAGAGGTTACTATTGAAGAATATCCAAAATTAATTTTTGAAGTAACAGTACTATCAAAACCTGAAAGAATAGTTGTAAATGAACCTCAACAATATCTAGATGAAATAGAAATTGGTAGAGATGGCCTTATTATCCAAAAAGGATTTAGTAAAGGATTACTCCTTCCACAAGTGCCAGTTGAACATAATATGGATGTTGAAGAATTTTTAGAACACACCTGTATGAAAGCAGGAATAAGTGCAGATAGCTGGTTAGATGCTAGCTGTGACATTTACAAATTCCAAGGAAAAATATTTAAGTGATTACAATGATGATTCCAACTATACCAACTCCTGAGGAATTATTAGATAAAGGATTTAGAAGAGGGAAAAAATCAGCAGATTTAATGAGAACTCAAAAAATACCAAAACACTTGAAAGGTAAAAAAATTGAAGAAACACGTGTAATAACAGCTTGTCAAGTCATAAAAGACAAACTTAAAAGTATTATTGATAGTGTTCCTATTATTGAAGACTTGCCTGAATTCTATCAAGATTATATTGATATTACCGTAGGAGTTGATGATATGAAACAAGCTCTTGGAGGTTTAAACTGGGCATATGGTATTTTAACCCAACTTGAAAAAGAATATGGTGGAAAAATACGTAATAGTTCATCTGAACGAGCCACAATGTTTCAAAAACAAGCCTATGGAAGGATTGCATCAGTTGTAAATAAAATAAAAAAAGACCTTGATTTTCTTGATTTTGCAAAACAAAATCTTAGGAACATGCCAACAGTAGATTTTAATGCAATCACAATAGTTATTGCTGGTTTCCCAAATGTAGGTAAATCAACACTTTTAAGACAAATTACAGGAGCAGACCCTCAAGTAGCTAATTATCCATTTACAACAAAAGGAATTCAGATAGGCCATACTGAAAGACATTGGAAAGAAATACAAATTATTGATACTCCAGGATTATTAGATCGACCTGTTCTTGAAATGAATGATATAGAACTAAATGCTTTAATTGCATTAGAACATTTAGCAGATGCTATCCTATTTATATTTGATTCATCCGAAACATGTGGATTTACTGTTGAAAGTCAATATAATTTATATGAACAAATAAAAAAAGTATTTAGTGAAATTCCAATTATAACACTATTTAATAAGATAGATATAATTGAAATAGATGAAACTCTCAAACAATATGAAGATGAACTAGAAGACAGTGTCTTTATTTCAGCTATTGAAGGAGAGGGAATTGATGAGATTAACAAAATAATAGATAAAATTGAAAAAATAGAACGTGCCCAATAAGATAGATTTAAATATAATGAATAGATTTATATATAGAAATAACACAATTATTTATTAAATATATATAAATTATTGTAAAATAAAATAAATAGGAGTTTGAAAATATGAGCGAAAAAGACACAATAGAAGTAGAAACTTCAGCAAAAGAAAAAATTAGTGATAAAAAAGATAAACTTGATGAAAAAATCGAAACCGGACAAGAAAAAGTTAACAAAGCTATTGAAAAAGGTAAAGATAAACTTGATGAAAAAATCGAAACCGGACAAGAAAAAGTTAATGAAAAAATTGATAGCGGAAAAAACATAACTGACAGAGTAGCTTCTGATTTCTCAAAAAGTGTTGACGGATTTTTCGATGGTGTAAGACAAGTACAAGAAAAAGTAAACAATAAAGTTAATGATTACAGAAACTCTATAGTTGAAAACCTTGATATTAATCTTGCAGAAGATGAAGAAAATTATTATATTCAAGTAGCAACAGCAGGTGTAGCTAAAGAAAATATTGAAATTGAAGCTGGAGATTATGAAATAAGTATTGTTGCAGAATTCCCATCATTTATTGATGAAAATGAAGATAATGATGCAGAACTAATAGTTTACGAACTAAAAAGAGGAACCTGTGTTAAAAATATTAATTTCTTAAACCAAATTGATATGAATAACATAACTGCTACATACGACAATGGGTTAACTAACTTAGTTATACCTAAAATTAAAGCTCCAAAACAAAAAGTAACTTTTGAATAAATTAATTATTCTATCTTTTTTATTTTTTTTCTATTTTTTTAAATACTATTTTTATTTTTTTTTCTAAATCTTAATTAAAAAAGGTGAAATTATGAAAAAACAACTTGAATCAAAAATGGGAATATTTCCAATGCCTGTATTAATGATTGCAACTTACAATGATGATGAAACTGTTGATGTTATGAATGCTGCATGGGGAACAATGGAAAGTCGTGACAAAGTTCTTTTAAAATTAGGAGAAGGGCATAAAACTACTAAAAACATCAAAGAAAGAAAATCATTTACAGTTAGTATTGCAGATGCAAAACATACTGTTGAAGCTGATTACTTTGGTGTAGTATCATCAAATAACACTCCAGATAAATTTGAAAAAAGTGGTATGACTACTACAAAGTCTGAAAATGTCGATGCACCAATTGTGAATGAATTTCCTATTTGTATGGAATGTAAATTAGTTGACATAATCTCTGGTGATGCTGGTGCTAGTGTAATTGGTGAAGTAGTCAATATGTCTGCTGATGAAGAAGTTTTAACAGATGGTTCTGTTGATATTTCTAAATTAAATGCAATTGCATTTGATCCATTCACTTTAGGTTATTACACTATAGGTGAAAGAGTAGGAAATGCATATAAAGATGGATTGCAATTAAAATAAACATCTTAAAACTATTTTTTTATTTTTATTTATTTAAAATATTCAAATTATTTTAAAGTCTATAAAAG
>JABUVA010000048.1:5045-7201 GCA_021442885.1 Methanobrevibacter sp.
AAAAAAAATTAATAAATTATTATTCTTATTTAAAAATAAAAAAAGATAAGAAAAAAAGTTAATATCTTACTTTACCAATATGGCGTGTAGCTCCAGGATCTTCACCATTAAAATGAGCTAAATAATAAACAAACCATTCTAAAGGTACGACAAATAAAAATGGAGATAATAATTTATCAATATCACCATAGTCAGATAATTTTAATAAGATTAACTTAATTTCAAGATTATTGGAAAATTCTATTGCTTTTTTTGTAATTTCATCAGATTCAAAATCAGAATCTAAAATAATAATTGGAACATCTTTTTCTGCACGTTCAATTAAACCATGCCTAAATTCAGCAGCATATAACGGACATGCATGTTTTATTGCCCCTTCCATAAGCATAGTCATAGCTAACTTATATGCAAGACCAAAATTCGGACCACTACCTAAACAATAAAAAATATCTTCATCTTTGAAATCTTCAGCTAATTTTTTATTGTCTTCTTCAGTATCCACTAATAACTTTTCAATAATATCTGGGACAATATTTAACTGATTAAGCAATTCTTCTTTATTTTCATAATCAGATCCATTAAATAAAATTTGATAAAGACAAGCTAATTGAGTAACATAAGTTTTTGTTCCAAGAATAGCAGTTTCAGTATCTCCCATAGTAATAATAGATAAAGATGCTTCTTTTGACATGGAACTATCTGGTTCATTAGTAATTGAAACAGAGAAAATATTATAATCATTAGCACGCCTAAGTGATGCTAATGTATCTGCAGTTTCACCAGATTGTGAAGTGAAAATAGCTATAGAGTTCTCATCTTTAACTAGCTTTTTATTATAGAAAAATTCGTAACCTGTGAAAACTTCTATATTCATAGAACAAGCCATTCTTAAAGCATCCCTTACACTATAACAAGTAGAAATTGAACTTCCACATCCAATTAAGTAAATTTTATCTGCTTTTGATACTTTTTCTGAAATGATGTTCATTTTATCCATTTCAGATGCAAATGTCTTTCTAATTGCATCTGGTTGTTCCATCATCTCATCATACATTTTATAACTCATAGTTATCACACTCTAAATATGATATGTTAAGATATGTTTATTAATATATAAATAAGTTATAGGAAAATATTATATTATGTTAGATTTAACATCAATTGGTTTAAATAAAGGAATTCATTATGAAACTATAATAACTACTAAATATAATGATATATCAAATGCTGCACCTATTGGTGTTATTTGTACAGGAAAAGATACTGTAATGTGTAGAATATTTAATACAAGCAATACATTAAGAAATATTTATAAAACAAGAGAATTTATTGTTAATGTTTTAAATAATCCTTTAGCTTTTACTTATGCCACATTATCCACTGTTCCAGATAATTATTTATCTAGTGATAATAGTATTAAATGTGCAAATAGCTATTTTAAATGTAGTGTTGAAAGTCTTAAAGAAGTAGTTAAAACTAATGATCCTGTTAATAAAAGTCAAAAATGCTTAATAAAAGCAAAAGTAACTGATATTAAGAAAAACAACTCTGAAAAACCCCTTAATAGAGCCATGGATTTGATTGTTGAATCTGTTTATAATTTTAATAGAATTGGGGAAGATCCTGAATATTATATAAATAGGTTTAAAGAAGCTAAACGAGTAATTAATAAAGTAGGGTCCAAAAAAGAAAAGCTAGCTATTAGAATATTAATTGAAGAATTAAATAAAAAAAATATTGAATTATAAAAGATAAGGGAATAAACTTCAACGGGGGTGGTGGGGTGTCGAAGTAAATTCCCCTATTTTCTTTTTTCACATGCAAAAAAATCAATTGATTGGCAATACCAACCAATATTAATACTATTGAAATATCAACTATAAAAAGTTAACCATTAATTACATTGCTGTCAGGCTAACTTTTTTTGTTTTTTAAAACGACTCCAGTGAGCTTATTTTGCATTTTTTATTGTAATTTCTTTTAGGTTCTCTTTCTTCGTTTGTGGGTGCGTCCATTTTTGTTAGTACTAAATCTTTGGATGCGTTTTCCATTATTTGATTGACTATTTTTCTTATTTGTTCTTGATCGTTTGTCAGGAGTTCTGGCATGAGTTCTTTGATTTCTCCTGTGAGTGTGTTAAAGTTTGATTGGTATTT
>JABUVA010000049.1:0-4904 GCA_021442885.1 Methanobrevibacter sp.
ACCAAATTATGCCTATGATAATTAATAAAACAGTAAATCAAACTACTGTTAATATAGCATACTCTTCAGTATCACCAGAAGTAGCAACTGCATTTGGTACTTCACTTGCTATTACTTTAGTAGTCGGTATTATTCTATTTATAATATTTGAAATATTATCTCTTGTTGGTGTTTGTAGAATGGCAAAAACTGACAGTTTAGTTGAAGGAATAAGCATGGGAGAAGTCTGTAAAGATATTTCATCTATTGGATGGTTAAACTACATCGCATGGTTTATTATATTTGTTATTATTACAGCAATCTTAATGATTATTTCAGGATTAATATCTGCTATTCCATTTATTGGATTAATAATTGCAGCACTTATTATTAGTCCTTACATATCTATTTATACTGGAAGAGCTTTAGGATTGATGTATTTAGATAAATAAATTGGATTTAAATAATCCAATTTTTTCTATTTTTTCTATTTTTTCTTAAAACTTAAAATATCAACTTATTTTATCATTTAAAAAATATACTTAAATTTTAAATAAACATAACAATAAAAAATAACATAATATAAAGTGATAAAATGAAAATAGCTATAGTATCTGGAAAAGATGAAGGGCCAACAAAGTTAAATGCTTTTGACAATGCACTTCTAGCGGCAGGAATTGGTGATGTTAATTTAATTAAAGTTTCAAGTATGCTTGAAGGAAACACGGAAATACAAGATATTGTGCCTTTAAAACCTGGATCAATGGTCAAATGTGTTCTTTCATCTATAACTTCAGATAATCCTGGTGATGAGATAACTGCTGTTGTTGCAGTAGCTATTGGTGAGAATTTAGGATGTGTAGTTGAGGAAACTGGAACTAATGAAAATCCAGCAGAATTAAAAGATAAAGCTATTTTTATGGTTAAATATATGATGGAAATACGAAATGAGACAATTAAAGAAATTGTTGTAAAAGAAATAACACATAAAGTTGAAAAGATTGGAAGTGCTATTGCATCTGTTGTCTATTTAAATGATGAAATAGTTGGATGATGTGGTAAAATGGATGAAAGAGACAAAAAAATAGCTACTGATTTAGCATATAAAATTATTAAAGAAGTTGGAAGAAAAATTAGACCATATGTAGGCCATCCAGAATCTGGAGAATATATAAAAATAGGTGCAGATGGTACGCCTACATCATTTATAGACATTGTAGCTGAAGATAAAGTTATAGATATATTAAAAAATGCACCATATTATTCTTATTTAATTAGTGAAGAGATAGGGGAATTGAGACTTGGTTGTGGAGAAAAAGAAACTATAACACTTACACAAGAATTAAGAAGAACTGATATCCCTGAAGATAAACTACCAAAGTTCATATTTCTTGTAGACCCTCTTGATGGTACAAACAATGCTATTAAAGGAATTCCTGCTTATGGAATTTCTGTTGCTGTGGCTAGAGTTCCTAAAGGTAGAGTAGCTACTTTAGATGATGTTGAACTTGGATTTATTAGTAATTTTAGTAATGGTAATTTCTTTGAAGCTGAAAAAGGAAAAGGAGCTTGGTTAAATAATGAATTAGTTAAACCAACTAATACTATAAATATAAGTAATATGACATTAGGTGGATTTACTAAAAGTAGTACTATAACTGCTTCAAAACTTGTAGATAATGCTAGAAGAATGCGTGTTTTAGGATCTGTTGTTTTAGAACTTTCATATGTAGCTAGTGGTAAGTATGATGCATTTTTAGACCTTAGAGGAAGTAGAATAATAGATATATCTGCATCTAAATTAATTCTGGAAGAATCTGGAGGAATAATTACTAATAAATACGGTGAAAAACTTGATAACACATTAAGTATTTATGAAAAAACAATTGTTGTAGCTGCAAATAATGAAATACTTCATTCCCAAATAGTAAATATACTTAATAATAATGAAGCTGACGTTATTGGAGAGGTAGCTATTGTTAGTCGTTTAGACGAATATAAATCCATATTATATTCTGCAAAAATAATATCATTCCTCTTGATAAATGGTGTTGAAGTTGTTATTGAGAAAGGACTAGCTAATAAATTAGAAGAGCTTAAAACAGACCCTAATTTACCTGAAATAATAAAAGAAACACAAAAAGAAGCCCCTGCCATTGCAGATCAAATTGAAAATCTAAAACTTGATGTTAATTACAAATTACTTGCTGGAAAAATCTCAGATTTTGATTCTGATATGATTATTATTCTTGGAGGAGATGGTACTCTCCTAAGAACACAGAAACAAATGAAAAAAGAAATTCCAATATTTGGAATTAATATGGGAACAGTGGGATTTTTAACTGAAATTGAAGTAAAAGACACATATAAAACTCTTAAAAAAATCTTAAAAGGAGATTACTTCATTGAAAAAAGATCTAAACTAATTGTATCACATGAAAACCACCACTACTCTGCATTAAATGAGGTGGTAATAATGACAGATAGTCCTTCTAAAATGCTTCATTTTGAAGTAGAAGTAGACGGTGAAGTTGTTGAAGAATTTAGAGCTGATGGACTAATCGTATCAACACCAAGTGGATCAACTGCATATTCAATGTCTGCAGGAGGCCCAATTATTGATCCTAAACTTGAAGCATTTATTATAATTCCAATTTGTCCATATAAACTAGGTGTAAGACCATTTGTAGTATCTGATAAAAGTGAAATTAGTGTTAGATTAATTAGAAAAGGTAAAAAAGCAGTATTTGTTATGGATGGACAAACAACAGACGAAGCAGAATATGAAGAAGAAATTAAATTTAAAAAATCTGAGAAGAATGTATACTTTATAAGAACTTCTAAGAAATATTTCTACAAAAAAGTTAAAGAAAAATTAACTGATGGTGGAATTAATACAGAACCAAGGTGTCTGTAATGGATGTTCTTGTTATAGATGCAACACATGGTGGTGTTAAGTTAGCTATTGAGTTTTCAAAACTTGAAAACTACAATAACATCTACCTTTATGACATTTATAACACCTTGAACACTGAAGATAATGAAAAATTAAAAATCAAAAATATAAAAACAACTACTTTAAAGGATTTTAAATCAAAAGATTTACTTGTAGTTTCACCAGTTCACTTACCCTTAAGAGAAGATGAATTAAAATCAAATATAAATGCTGAAAATTATAGATTTATAACACACCACGAAGCTGTTAAAATTTTACTTGATGAGTTCTTTAAAAACTTTGAAAAAATACCTATAGTAGAAATCACAGGAGTTAAAGGAAAAACAAGTTCTGTTTTTATTTTAAAAGAGATTCTAAAAGATTTACATCCTCTAATTTTAAGTAGTCTTGGAATAATTCAAGTTAGAGATAGCTATGATATTAATCTTAAAAAAGACATAAGTATAACTCCGGCAAATATTAAACAAGCTGTTGATTTGGCTTTTAGAATTGATAATCCCATATGTGATATGGAATGTAATAAAAGTGAAACTACAAACAATATTAATTATAAAAGCATGATTTTAGAAAGTTCACTTGGAGTAACTGGAATCGGAGATGTTGGATTACTTACTAATATTGTTGAAAATTACCCAATAGCTAAAAATAAATCTAATGCAAAAACAGCAAAATCACAAATATTTAAATGTTCAAAAATAGCTATTGATAAAAAAACATTAGAAAAATATTATAAAAAAGAATCAAATGAATTTAAATCAAAAATAATTACTTTTTCAATAGATGATAAAGAAAGTAATGTAATTGTTGAGAATGTAGAATATAGTTTTGACTGCACTAAATTTAAAGTTATTTTTAAAAATGTTAAGACAATCACAGACAGAATAATTTCAGGAGAATTTAAAGCTAAAAGTTTTGCACCAGCTCCACATCATATGGAAAACATTTTAGGAGCAATAACAGTAGCACTTATATTGGAAATTCCTGAAAATAAAATAATTAATGGTTTAGCTAGTTATAAAGGAATTGTTGGGCGAACACATGTTAAAAATATAGATGGGTTGAAAGTTATTGAAGAAGTTAATCCTGGAATTAATACAAAAACAATTGAATATTCTATTAATATGCTTAAAAATCCAGAAAAATACTCAATAATAATTGGTGGAGATTATGGAGTAACTTGCGAAGAAATTAATGAAGAAAAAGTAGCTAAGTTATTAGATGGTAAAACTAATTTAAATTTAATATTAACTGGTGCTGTTGGGGAAAATATTAATAAAAAACTAAATAACCCCATTATTTTTATTAAAGATTATGAAGATGCAATTGATAAATCCTTAGAAAATAATCTTAATATACTTTTTATATATCGTTCAGATTATCATAAATTATCGTTGAGATAAATAGTAAATCATTCATTTTTTAGGAAAATAATGTTAAATTATTAAATTTTTATTTTTAATTATATGATTTTTATTGGAAAAACCGCATAACTTATAAGTTATCAATTATAAAATTAGTATCATAATAGAATTTAATCATAATCTATGAATACTTCTATAAAAACATTTTTCTTATAATACAATAAGAAAAAAATAGGAGACTAATGGTTGATTGTTGGAACTAGAGGAAGTAAATTGGCACTTGCACAAACAAAACAAGTATGTGCCGAATTATCAAAAATAACAAAAGAAACCCCGAAAATTGAAATCATAAAAACAAAAGGAGATAAAATAACAAAATCCCAATTGTACAATATGGATTCAAAAGGTTTATTTACTAAAGAACTTGATAAAGCACTTCTCGAAGAAGAAGTTGATTTTACTGTACATAGTTTCAAAGACCTACCAACTGAATTAGATGATGACCTTGAAGTAATTGCAGTTCCTAAAAGAGAATCCCCTAATGATGTTTTAATTTCAAATCATGCTTGGGAAGATCTTAATAAAGGTGCAACACTAGGAAGTAGTAG
>JABUVA010000049.1:5236-10751 GCA_021442885.1 Methanobrevibacter sp.
GTTGGTTGCCAATGGCCTATTGGATGTTTAGCACGACTTAATGATAAAAAATTAAAAATTAATGCAATCTTATTAACTAAAAAAGGAGAAATATTAAAAGAATGTAATATTCAAGGTTCAATAAGAGAATCAGAAGAAATTGGCCAAAAAATTGGAAAGATACTTGAACAATACATATAAATGGGGGAGAAGCTTGTGAGAACTATAAATGTAGGTGTTATCGGTGTTGGAGCAATGGGATACAACCATGCTCGAGTATACTATAAATTAGAAAATGCAAATCTAATAGCTGTTTCAGATGTTAGTGAAAAAACTTTGAAAAAAGTTTGCAAAAAATACGATGCTCAAGGATATAGTGACTATGAAGAATTACTTAAAAATCCAGATATTGAAGTTGTAAGTGTTTGTGTGCCTACAACACACCATTATAATATAGTAATGGAAGCAATAAATCACGGAAAACATGTACTTGTAGAAAAACCAATAGCATTTACATTAGATGAAGCAAAAGAAATGATTAAAGCTGCAAAAGAAAAAGGAGTAATTCTTGCAACAGGACATGTGGAAAGATTCAACCCAGCAGTTCAAAAAGCAAAAGAATTAATTGAAAACGATGTTATTGGTGATATTGTATCTGCATCTGCAAAAAGAGTAGGTCCATTCCCTCCAAGAATACAAGATGTTGGAGTAACAATTGACTTAGCTATTCACGATTTAGATGTAATGTATTACTTGTTTGATGAAGAAGTAGTGCAAGTATATGGAACCATGGGCAGTATTCTTGATAACTGTGAGTTTGAAGATCATGCAGAGATTATGGTAAATTTTGATAATGATGCTACTGGAATTTTAGAAGTAAACTGGTTAACCCCATATAAAAGAAGACAAATTGATATTACTGGAACCGATGGAATAATCTCCATTGATTATATCGAACAAAGTCTTGATGTTTATGGAAAATTCGCTCAAGATATTAAAATTAATCACGAAGAACCATTAAAAGAAGAATTAAATTCATTTATAGAAGCAGTAGCTAATAATAAAAAACCAGTTATTACTGGAGAAGATGGACTTAATGCTTTAAAAATGGTTATTGCGGCCAATAGATCTTCAAAAGAACATAAACCAATTAATTTTGATGAACTAGAATAGGGGATGGATAAAATGGAAAGAAAATTAATTGAAAAAGCCCATGAACTTAGAAAACATGGATTCACAACTGGAGAAATAGCTGATGAACTAAATGTATCAATGGATACAGCAAGATGGTTAACCTTACAAAAACCAACTGAAGAAAAACCAGAAGCACCAGTAGAGGACGTAGCTATAAATTGGAAAAGCTTAGGTGGTAATTCAACTAGATTAAGGTATATTTCAGGGGCTTTAAGTGATATGGCACTTAATCATGGAGAAGCAGATGTAGTTGTTGGAGTTGCAGTAAGTGGAATTCCATTTGCAACAATGATGGCTGATTTTTTAGAAGATATGAGTGGTGTAGAAACATCCCTTGCAGTTTTCCACCCAAATAAACACAGAAAACTTGATGAAGACATAGACGGTGAAGGTGCAATAAGTACAAATTTCAGCTCTGTTGAAGGAAAAAAAGTTGTAATAGTAGATGATGTAACAACTAGTGGTAGAACTGCAAAAGAAGTTATTGGAGCAGTTCGTGATCATGGTGGAGAACCATTAGCTGTTGTTGTACTAATTGATAAAGCAGGACTCTCTGAGATTGACGGAATCCCTGTAGAATCTTTAATACAAGTAAAAAGAATTGGTTAAACACCAATAATTAAAGTTTAAGAATAACAAAACAATGAACCTAATCATTGTTTTGGTTTTCTAAACGTTTATAAATTAATTCTCTTTGTTTAAGAATATTCTCATTAGAACTATCAAACTCTAATAATTTATCAAAGCATTCAATTGCTCCATTATAATCTTCTAATTTTATACAAGCCATTGACTTTCCTGTAAGTGCAGGTATAGCATTGGGATTTAAAGATAAAACTTCCTCAAAACAATCAATTGCTTTAGGATAATCTCCAATATCCAAATAAGAATAACCTAAATTTGTCCAGGCCGGAATTATTTTTTTATTATCCTCAAGAATAAGTTTAAAACAATCGATTGCTTCATCATTACGATTTAATTGAGATAAAGCATCACCTTTTTTAAGTAAAGCATTTAAATTTTTATTATCACTCTCAAGTATAATATCACAATAGTCAATAACTTCAAGATAGTTTTTATCAATGAAAGCCTTGTTTATTTTAGCTATTAATTGTTTAGAATTTAACATAATTACACCTATTATCATTTTACATAAACATCTAAATCATAATTAAAAAGATTAGTAAATATAGCTATATAAAATAATGTTATCAATATTAATAAATATTTTGAAAAAATTAATTTAAATATATCCCACATGAAAGAGTTCATATGGATAAAAATAGCTTTAAACTATGTTGTAGTGTTTAATTGTAATGTAATATATTTGAAATAAATGTTTGATTAAAAAAAAAGAATTAAAAGGAGATTAAAACTCCTTAATAAATTTATACAATACCTTGTGCATTCATTGCATCTACAACTTTTTCAAATCCAGCAATGTTTGCTCCAACTACGAAATTGTTTTCAAATCCGTAATTTCTAGCTGCATCATCAATGTTGTGGAAGATGTTTTGCATAATGGTTTTAAGTTTTTCATCAACTTCTTCAAAGGTCCATTGTAATCTTTGTGAGTTTTGAGCCATTTCTAAAGCAGAAGTAGCTACTCCACCTGCATTAGATGCTTTACCTGGTCCAAATAAAATGCCATTTTCTAAAAGGTATTCGGTAGCTTCAAGAGTAGTTGGCATGTTAGCTCCTTCAGATACTGCAATTACACCATTTTCTACTAAAGTTTTAGCATCTTCAATACCTAATTCGTTTTGAGTAGCACATGGGAGTGCAATGTCACATTTAATAGACCATACGCCTCTACCTTCATGGTATTCAGCACTGTCTCTTTCTTTAGCATATGCAGTTAATCTTTCACGTCTTACTTCTTTGATTTCTTTTAATAAGTTTACATCAATTCCTTCAGGATCATATATCCATCCGCTGGAGTCAGAACAAGTTACAGGTTTTCCACCTAATTGTTGTGCTTTTTCAATAGCATAGATAGCTACATTTCCTGCACCAGATACTACAACAGTTTTACCTTTAATATCTTCTCCATTACTTCTTAACATTTCATCTACGAAGTATAAAAGTCCATATCCAGTAGCTTCAGTTCTTGCAAGAGATCCTCCAAAGGATAATGCTTTTCCAGTTAATACACCTTCAGATAATCCTCTGATTCTTTTGTATTGGCCGTATAAGAATCCTATTTCTCTACCACCTACACCTATATCTCCTGCAGGTACATCAGTATCTGCTCCAATGTATTTGCATAATTCAGTCATGAAGCTTTGACAGAAAGCCATAATTTCCCTATCAGATTTTCCTTTAGGATCAAAGTCAGATCCTCCTTTTCCACCACCAATAGAGAGGCCAGTTAAGGAGTTTTTGAAGATTTGTTCGAAACCTAAGAATTTAATAATACCTATATTTACAGAAGGATGGAAACGTAATCCACCTTTGTATGGTCCAATAGCACTGTTAAATTGTACACGGTATCCAGTATTTACTTGTACTTGACCATTGTCATCTACCCATGGAACACGGAATTTTAATTGTCTTTCTGGGTTTACTAATCTTTCTAAAATAGCATTTTTCTTAAATTCTTCTTCATTTTCTTCTATAACAACTCTTAAAGATTCGAGTACTTCTTTTACTGCTTGATGAAATTCATCTTCTGCAGGGTTTTGTTTTATTATCAATTCAATTACATCATCTACATAAGACATAATATTGCCTCCTATTAAATAAAAAAGAATACAATAAATGAATAAATAAACAACATTAATATTGTTTTCTTAATATTATTCAATAATGTACTATAATTAAAAATTCATCACCTTGTGCTAAAGTTAATTTATATAATCCATATAATCTACATAATAATGAATTAGGATTATTTGCAATATGTGTTATATATTTATTAAGAAATACATGTTTTATTAATTCTATTTCATCTGCTCTTAATGTTTTTATCATATATTTATTATCATCAGTTGAAATAAAAAAACTACCACTTTTTCCTTGAGATTCCTGTATACCACGNACATTGAACGTTTCATTTTATAAAAAATTTGTGAAAAACTATTCTAATAAAACATTGCAAATTGATTATTGTTTAAAATAGTATAGAAAATTAAAAAAATCATATGACTTCATTCAAAAATTATTAATATAATTTATAAATGTTTAGATAAAATAAAAAATTAGATAATTTTATATATAATAATGATTAATATAAATGACAAAAAACAATAAAAATTAAAATATCTAAACAAAATGAACATGGTGATTGAAATATCAAAGAAAATAACAAAAAATGTCTATGATGAAATGAAAAAAGACCTGATTACAAACAAGTTTGGGACAAGTACAATATATATGAAATATAGTAAACAACATAACTTAGATAAAATTCAATTTAACCAAATAATAAAAAGAATAAAAGATGAAGAAAATATCTCCAAAAAAACAATGAAAAAAGCTAAAAGAATGCAAAATCCATTTAGTTATCAAGATAAGCATCCTAACAACTATAAAATTAACCAATATGATATCTTAGAATAGCTGCAATTCCACCAAATGCTTTTAAAAGTTGCATTCCCTCTTCAGTTTCAGTAGAAATAAATTCAATATTAGAATTCATTTCTTCAGCTTTTTCAACAAAATCTTCAACAAGAGTTTTAGAACTTTCTTCTTTTAAAGAATCATTACATTCATCACATTTTAAGCCCATTTTTTCAAATTCTTCTTCATTTCTAATAGTCACTTCATGAAGTTTACCACAATTTTGACATTTTAAGACTTTACGAATAGCTAAAAGATCTTCAGATAAAAGTAAAGTATCAACAGCACCAATAATTAGATTATTCCTAACTTCCTCTTCACCATAAGATGCAAGACCATGATCTTTAATTAATTCTTTTAAGAATTTTTGAACAACTTTTTTCTCATGCATCACATCTAAATTATCTAAAATATCAGTAGATTTATCAATAACCTCACGAATACCAGGCTCACCTGTGTAAGAAGTATCAACAGTAGCAATTACTTTATCTTTGATTTCATATTGAAGATAATCCCCATCAACAAATTCTTCTTTAGTAAACCCAGGACCACCAACAATAACACCTTTTAAATCATCTTTTAAAGGTAAGAAATCCTCATTCATATGCTCTCCAATTCTCTTTTTAAATTCGTGAGCTGCAAGATCAATTACACGATCAAACCTTCTTTGAGATTGTCCCCCTGCCTTATGTTTACCTGGAACACCACTAGTTAAATGACCTAAAATATTAATTTTTTTACCTTTTAAAGTAGCAATAGTAGCTTCTTTTCTATCAACTAC
>JABUVA010000004.1:0-2104 GCA_021442885.1 Methanobrevibacter sp.
AGAATATAAAATTCATATATTTTGATTCAAATGAATATAATTTCGTAATAAGTTTAAAATCATAAAAAATGTTGTTTAAATTTATGTTTAATAAAGAACTGACAATTTACAAGCAAAAATATAAATATTATTCTAAAAATAAGAAAAAATATTAAACTACAATGATTTTTTAAATGAATATATTGTTCATAAAGTTTAAATTATTTATACTAAGATTAACAGAATAATTAATAGAAATTTAATTGGAGGTAAAATATGCAACCAGGTATAATTCCAGCTATTATATCATTTTTCCTACCAGGTTTAGGACAAGCTATAACTAGAGGCAGATCTTCAGCAAAATGGATTATTGTTTTCATCGTTGTTTTGATTATTGATTATTGTCTTTATCTATTTGCAAATGCTCCTTTAGCAGGTCCTGTAACTTGGGGTGCTATTATAAGTATTATTATAGGTATTATTTTCGCATATGATGCATATACAGATACAATACAACTTTAAGTTAACTATTTCTAGTTAACTTTTTTTATTTAAAATAGCTATTAATTTAATCTTAAATCATATATAACATTAAATATTAATTTTTTAGCTTTTTTATAAAACTTTTTAGTTTTTTCTTTTTTATTGATTCTTCTTAATAATCCTTTATTTAAAAGAGTTTTATGTGGTTTAATTATTTTTGATACTTTTTCATCTTTATTTAAAAAGTGGTTTTTTAGGACTATTAGCTCAATTGTTTCCCCAAATATATTAATACATTTTTTTATCCAGTATAAAATGTATTCTTTTGAATAGAACTCTCCATTTTCATAGTTTTGATTAATCATTGATTTAACAGTATAAACTGCTGCTTTTTCAATGTGTTCTATTTCAAATGCTTTTCTAAAATTAATTGAGGCATTTATAAAATCTTCATTATTATAATACTCTAAACCAGAATCAAACAAACGACTCATAATTAAAATCTCTCCCTTTATGATATATTTTAATTTATTATCATTTTAATTAATAAATTTAAGTATAAATTCTTCTATATTATGTGATATTCTTTAAATATAAAAAGAAATAAAATAATTATAATCTTATTAGAATAGTGAAGATTAAAGGAGAAGTTAAAATGACTAATGTATTAATTGTATATGGACATACAGATGTAAATGAATCTGTTGCTAATAAAATTATTATTGATGAGTTAAAGGAATTATTACCTGATGGAGAATTTGATCTTTTAGATGAACTTTATCCAAACTATGTTATTGATAAGGAAGCTGAACAAGAAAAATTAGCTAATGCAGATATTATTGTACTTCAATATCCAATTTATTGGTATGGTATGCCTTCACTTATGAAAAGGTGGATGGAAGTATGTTTTGAACATGGTTTTTCACATGGTTCTAATGGTGATAAGCTTCAAGGTAGTAAATTAATAGCTTCATTTACTACTGGAGCTCCTGAACAGGCTTATCAGAAAGATGGTCCTGCAGGTATTGATATTGAAGAATTGTTATTACCATTAAAAGGTGCTTCTAACCTTTGTGGATTTGAATTTGATAAATTTGTATATACTGGTGGCTTATCTTATACTATGCGTAGTGATCCTGAGGCTTTAGAAGCTATGAAAGAAAAATCAGCTGAGCATGCAAAAAGGTTAGTTGATGAAATAAATAGTTTATAATTAAACTATTTTTTTTATTTTATATGACTAGTTTTACTTTTCATTAAATTGATTTATCATTTAATAATTTATTAACTTTTTATCAAAACATTACAGATAATTAATCATAAATGTTATTATTTTTAATTTATATTATAAGAATGGATTTTTATAATGTTTTATATTATAGTTGCTGTATTTCTAGTGTTTTTCTTATTTTAATAATAATATTGTGTTGTAGAAACATGGTTTTTTCTAACTATTATTCGTTCATTTTAAAATACTATTTAAAAGAAATAATGAACAATCATCATTTTTTCATGATTTATTCTAATATTTGTAAGTTTTATTTTACTTAATTTTTCTTTGGCTATTGGTTATAATACTAATTAATTTTAAACATAACGATGCTGGATAAATATATTATGGTGGAAAATATTATTATTTTTT
>JABUVA010000004.1:4304-6770 GCA_021442885.1 Methanobrevibacter sp.
ATTACTGTAGCTCCTATGGCAGGTAGTGAAATAGCTATTATATCACCAACACTTGCAAGACATCACCTTCCTCATGCTGCTTGTGATATTTCTGAATTTTTACGTGAATATGGTGCTAAAGATAATATGCTAGGTCTAGCTCGTGGTGATGGAAAAGGAACTGCAGGTATTACTGAAGAGGAAAAAAAGCTTATTAATGAACATGATGTAGCTGTTTTTGCACTTGGAAGTTTTGAAACCTGTATTAAAGAAAAATCTTACTTATATGATGATATTGATATTCCAGTTATTGTAACTGGAGCTCCAGATATTCCTTTAGAAGAACTTCCAGAAGCTGATGCTTATGTTGGTGGTCTTGGTAGAATCCCTAGAAGACTTAGAAGAGGACCGGATGTTCGTGCTTTAGAAAATCTAGCTACTACTGTAGAGGAAATATTAAATAATAGAAAAAGAGAAATGGTTCATGACCCACCTCTTGTACCATCAATTGTTGTTAAAAATGCAATTGAAAATCAAGTTCCAGCTATTAAGGAAGTTATTTCTCCACTTCCAGTTACAGGACAACTTGATGGTGTTCGTGTTAAATTAGATTATGATAAATATCATGAAGAAATTGAGAATGTAATTATTGACAATAAAAAACTTAAAGAACTAGCTGATATTAGAAAATCTGCTATGTATGATTATATTATTGTTAAAATTTATTCAGAAAGTCAACTTGTTGAAAAAGATATTGTTGAAGATTCATTATTATGATATTTCCTAAAAAAAGATTTTATTTTAAGATTTTTCAACAAGTTTCAGTTTTTATTTTTTATTTTCTCTTGTTGAATTTTACTTCTTATTTATATTTTCCTTTAACTACTTTTGAATGTTTAGTTATTCCTCTAGTTTTATTTATTGTAATGATGTTTTCTATTTATGTTGAGTTTATAAACTCTAATGTTATTACTAGATTTATTGTTGAGGTTTTAGATAGTCTAATTTGGTTTGGATTAATGTTTTTGCTTTTATCAATTCTTTTGGTAATTCTTCATTTATTTATTGTAACTCCTATTATTCTCAGAAGAATTTTAATAATTTTAATTATATTATTATTTATATATGGATACTATAATTCACATAACCCTAGAATTACTGAGCGAACTTTGTATTTAAATAATCTTGATGAAGAAATTGATATAATTCACCTATCTGATATACATATAGGTTCAGTAAGAAGGGAAGGTTTACTTAAAAAAATTTCTAAAAAAATAAATTCAATAAATCCAGACATAGTATTAATTTCAGGTGATCTAGTAGATGGAAGTAATGAAATTAAACCTAATACTTTTGAAGAGTTAGGAAAAATAAAAGCACCAGTAATATTCAATCCAGGTAATCATGACTACTATTTTGGATTTGAATGTGTAATTAAAGCATGTGAAAATGCAGGAATAACAGTTCTTGACAATCAACAAATGAAATTCAAAGGATTAAATATTTATGGAATTTCATATAGTTTTATTAGTGAAAAAATGGAATTTGAAGACTTAGATTTCAAAATAAATAAAAACGAAAACAATCTATTAATATTTCACATTCCAAGTAACTGGGATGAATTTATTGAATTAGGATTTAATATAATGTTATCTGGCCACACCCATGGAGGACAATTTTATCCAGCAAAAGTATGGGTTAAATTAGTATATCCTAAGTTAAGGGGATTATTTGAAAAAGAAGGAAATTATCTAAATATAAGTGATGGAGTAGGAACAATGGGTCCTCCAATAAGAATAGGTACAAAAGCAGAAATAGGTCTTTTAAAATTAAGAAAAAGAGACTAATTAATTTTTCTCATTCCATAAAAGTTAATAGCATCAACTAATTCATTAAACTGTTCAAGTTCATGTTCAATAAGATTCTCATCAATCTTATCAAAACTAAGCTCACCATCAATACTTAAGGTATCAGGACCATATCCAACAATCCTTTCAACACCATCACCACTTAAAATCCTCTCAGCATCAAGTAAATGAACAAAAGAACGACCAGGTAAAATAACAGACTCCTGAAGGTCAGCTAAATCTATTTCTTCTAAATCTTCTTTAGTAATTAAACAAGCTATTTCTTTAGAAACACCAACTACATTAACACTATCAGCACCAATCTTTTTAAAAATAGTCTCAATATAAGGAGCAGCTATTTTAGATGTTATAATAGTAGCTTCACCAGTAACCTCTTTAATAAACTTTAAAAACACTTCATTTTCATCTTTAGCTATTGCAAAAGGCCCACCAGTTTCAGGATCAAAAACAGGAGTTCCACTAACTCGGAAATTATACTCCTTATTAATACTATCAACAAGTTCTCTAAAGCTATCAACACTTTGAGATTCAATATTCTTTAAAATAGGTTCGTTTCCTAATATTAAACCCTCTTTAAAAGTATTAGCAAATCTCATTAATATAATACCTTTAGCACCCC
>JABUVA010000004.1:7064-21648 GCA_021442885.1 Methanobrevibacter sp.
GCACTATTTTTCAGATAATTGTCATATAGGTATCCTCTGAATTCTATTAATCTTTTTTTGAGTTTGCGATGTTTCCATCTTACTCCTTGTTCTTCTTCTTGTTCTGCTTCTTCTAATAGTTCGTATAATGTTTTTTCATTGTATTCTGAGTACATTTTGAATACTGTATTGTATGTGTTTATTGATGATTGTGTTAGTCTTCTTATGTTTTGGAATTCTTTTATTAGTTCCTGGTTTTTCATGTTCATACTTTTACGCACCTTTATATTTTTTATATGGGTAGAGCATTTGAAAAGTATATGATAAAAATAATATTATTATATAAATAAAATAGCTATTTGTTTATTTAATTTTTAGAAATTTTTTAGCAATTTATATTCATAAATTTTGTTTGTATAACATTAGATTGTTTCATAATATACGAACTTTAAATAATCTTTTATTTATTCATAGTAAGAATATTAAAATATTATTTAGCTATTAAATTAATTAAATTTAATATTAAAGAATTTAATAAAAAAATAACCTATAAAAACGATAAAAATTAAAACATTCAGTTTTTTTAAAGTAATACTTTTTTACATTTTCTTCTTAAAATTACCAATAAATAAACATCTTTATAAATCTTTCTAAAATAGGTTAAGGATAATATTTATATTATATCTATTATAAAATAAAATTTGTATACCAAATGGCTGGCTATTGCAAAAACTTGCTTTGTAGCTTACTAAAATTACGAAAAATTTTCGATAATTTTAGAGGTATATCATATATTTAAACTCTATTTAATTAGGAGGGAAAAAATGGCAAAGTTTGATGATAAAGTCGATTTATACGACGAAAGAGGCAACGAAATTGCATCTGACATTCCAATCGAAGCTATCAGTCCACTTAGAAACCCTGCTATTCAAGACATCGTAAAAGGTGTTAAAAGAACTGTAGCAGTAAACTTAGAAGGACTCGAAAAATCTATTAAAACAGGTGCAGTCGGTGGAGACAAATCTAGAATTTTAGGAAGAGAAATGGAACTTGACGTTGTTGGCAATGCAGAAGCTATCGCTGAAGCAATGACTAAAATGATTCAAGTTTCTGAAGATGATGATACTAAAATTGAACCTATTTCTGGAGGTAAAAGATTATTAGTACAAATTCCATCTCAAAGAATTGAAGTAGCAGCTGAATACTCTGTTGCTCCATTAACTACCGTAGCAACTTTAGTACAAGCACTTGTTGACGTTTTCGATGTAGACATATACGATGCTAACTATGTAAAAGCAGCAGTATTAGGAAGATACCCACAATCTGTGGACTACAAAGGATCCAACATTGCTACTATGTTAGACATTCCACAAAAACTCGAAGGTGCAGGATACGCTTTAAGAGCAATTAAAGCTAACGATTTCGCAGCTGCAACTTTGAAAAACTCATTACAAGCTACCGCATTATCCTCAATTTTCGAACAAACTGCAATGTTTGAAATGGGAGATGCATTAGGTGCTTATGAAAGATTACATTTATTAGGTTTAGCTTACCAAGGTTTAAACGCAAACAACATGGTATTAGACTTAGTTAAAGATAACGCAGATGGAACTGTAGGATCAATCGTACAAGAAACTATTGCTAAAGCAGAAGCTGATGGTGTTATCGCACCTCAAAAAGACTTAAACGGATTCAACTTATACAACACTGATGATGCAGCTTTATGGAACGCATACACTGCTGCTGGTGCTGTTGCAGCTACTATGGTAAACGTAGGTGCTGCTCGTGCTGCTCAAGGTATTCCATCAACATTATTATACTTCAATGATAACATTGAATTCGCAACTGGTTTACCAGGTCTTGACTATGGTAGAGCAGAAGGTGTAGCTGTAGGATTCTCATTCTTTAGTCACTCCATCTATGGTGGAGGAGGTCCTGGTCTCTTTAACGGTAACCACGTAGTAACCAGACATAGTAAAGGATTCTGTATCCCTTGTGTAGCTGCTGCAATGTCATTAGACGCAGGAACACAACTCTTCTCTCCAGAAGCAACATCTGGATTAATTAAAGAAGTATACAGTAAGATTGACGAATTTAGAGAACCTCTCGAAGCTGTTGCTACAGCAGCTGACGAAATTAAAGGTGACATCTAATTAATTTGTTAAATCTAATTTTTCATTAGGAATGTTAATATGGATATTGAAATTTTTCCAAATAGGGTTCTTGGAAGCGATACAACAGAAAAACTCTTAAATGAGATTGAATCTCTTGAAGATGTTAGAAGAACTGTAATTCACGGACCAAGATTTCCAAAATCAGAAGAAACTTTACCACCTAAATTTAGGGAACGTAGAGTTATAACTGTAAATGGAGAACCTGTTGTTCTTATGGTTAAAACAGGTAGGATTTTCGTAGAGATTACTCTAGAATCTACTATTGGTTTAATCGAAGAAATTTGTGATAAATATATTGAACATGGTTATACAATTAATCAAAGTAAAGCTCAATATATTAGAAAAGAAAGAACTGTTTCCGATAGAATTAAATATGGAGAAGCAGATTTACCTGATGAATTAGTAGGATTAACAGATCAATATTCAAGTTTTGATGACCACGTAAACATTTTAAGAAAAGATCAATGATTAATATGATAGGACGCTGTACTCACGTAGTAGATTGTAGAGAAACAAGTGGTATGGGTAAAGGTGGAAGCTTAGCTCAAAGAGGCACTTTTGCTGAATGTGGAGCTGATGTTTTGGCCGTAGCTATGTCTCCAGGACGTAGACATATTACTAAACCTGTTTGTGAAATTACATTTGGTTTGCGTGAAGCAAATGTATTAACCAGTACAATGGTATTAAATGCTGGTGCTGGTGTTCCGCATGATGCTCCTGCTTCTGGTGGTACATTATTCGGACTAACTGATAAAGAAGTAGAACAAATGGATAAATTTAAACTTTTAGTTGTTCATTTGGGTGGAGTTAAAAATCATATTACATACAAAGCAAGGTTAATTCTAAGAAATGTTAATAAACATTGTATTATCATTTGCGAATCACCAGTAGATTGTGAAGATTTTGCAAAAATAGGTGTTAAAACTTCTACAGTAATGCCTAGTGAGGATAATATTAAAACTCAAGGAACAATTGATGACATTGTTACTGGCGTTATTCGTGGTGAAACAATACATCAAGAGAAATTAGATGAAATTATTAGAAAAGTTAAATTAGCATTAGGAGATGCATAATTATGGTACAATTATACCCAGGTACATCTAAAGTCGCAGAAAACAGAAGAAACTTTACTGACCCAGACTATGAGTTAGAAAAGCTCAGAGAAATTTCTGACGAAGATGTAGTAAAAATATTAGGTCACAGAGCTCCAGGTGAAGAATATAAATCAGTACACCCACCATTAGATGAAATGGATGAGCCAGACGACATTGTAAGAGAATTAGTAAGCCCTATCGATGGTGCAAAAGCAGGGGACAGGATTAGATATATTCAATTTGTAGACTCTATGTACTTCGCTCCAGCTCAACCTTTCTTAAGAGCTAGATCATACTTATACAGATTCAGAGGAATCGATACTGGTACTTTATCAGGAAGACAAGTAATCGAAGCAAGAGAAAGAGACATCGAACGTGTTTCCAAAATACTTTTAGAAACCGAATACTTCGATACCGCAAGAACCGGTATTAGAGGTGCAAGTGTACACGGTCACTCTTTAAGATTAGACGAAAACGGTTTAATGTTCGATATGCTCAGAAGACAATTATATAACAAAGAAACTGGAATCGTTGAAATGGTAAGAGACCAAGTAGGTCGTGACTTAGACGAACCTGTAATGTTAGGTGAACCATTAGACGAAGAAACTTTAAAAGCAAAAACCACAATCTACAGATGTGATGGTGAAGCATATAAAGATGATGCTGACGCAGTTGAAGTATGTCAAAACATTCACGTAAGCAGATCTTTCGGTGCATTCAACCCAGAAAAAGGATGGTAAAAAAATGGCTGATAAGAAATTTTTACATGCAATGGAAGAAAAGTTCAAAGAAGCTCCTACTGATAAAAGGACCACTTTCTATAACATGGATGGTTGGAAACAATCTCCAAGAAAAGCAGAATTCGTAAAAGAAGGAGAAGAAATCTCCAAGAAAAGAGGAATTCCAATGTACAACCCAGACATTGGATGTCCTTTAGGTCAAAGAGCTTTAATGTCCTATCAATTATCCACTACTGATACTTTTGTTGAAGGTGACGATTTACACTTTATTAACAACGCAGCTAT
The DNA here is from genome assembly GCA_021442885.1 of Methanobrevibacter sp. GTDB lineage: Archaea > Methanobacteriota > Methanobacteria > Methanobacteriales > Methanobacteriaceae > Methanocatella. The sequence continues at coordinate 11,337 of JABUVA010000004.1, forward strand.
CCAACAAGCTTGGGACGATATCAGAAAAACTGTAATCGTAGGTTTAAACACTGCTCACAACGTTCTTGAAAAAAGATTAGGTATTGAAGTAACTCCAGAAACTATTACTGAATACTTAGAAACTGTAAACCACGCTATGCCTGGTGCAGCAGTAGTTCAAGAACACATGGTAGAAACCGACCCATTAGTAGTATCAGACAGTTACGTAAAAGTATTTACCGGTGATGACGAATTAGCAGACGAAATCGACTCTGCATTTGTATTAGACATCAACAAAGAGTTCAATGAAGAACAAGCTGAAGCTTTAAAAGCTGAAGTAGGTGGAAGTGTATGGCAAGCTGTAAGAATTCCTGGAATTGTAGGAAGAGTTTGTGACGGAGGTACAACCTCCAGATGGTCTGCTATGCAAATTGGTATGTCCATGATTTCTGCATACAACCAATGTGCTGGTGAAGGAGCTACTGGTGACTTCGCATACGCATCCAAACACGCAGAAGTTATTCACATGGGTACTTACTTACCTATTAGAAGAGCAAGAGCAGAAAACGAACTTGGTGGAGTTCCATTCGGATTCATGGCAGATATTTGTCAAGGTTCCAGAGTATATCCTGATGACCCAGTACGTTCAACCTTAGAAGTAGTAGCTTTAGGTGCTGCTTTATACGACCAAATCTGGTTAGGTTCATACATGTCTGGTGGTGTAGGATTCACTCAATACGCAACCGCAGCTTACACTGACGATGTATTAGATGACTTCACTTACTATGGTAAAGACTACGTAGAAGACAAATACGGAGCATTAACCGAAGCACCTAACAACATGGACACTGTTCTTGATGTAGGTACTGAAGTTGCTTTCTACGCATTAGAACAATACGAAGAATACCCAGCATTACTCGAAACTCACTTCGGTGGATCTCAAAGAGCTTCCGTTGTTTCCGCAGCTGCAGGATGTTCCACTGCATTTGCTACTGGTAACGCTCAAACTGGTTTAAGCGCATGGTACTTATCCATGTACTTACACAAAGAACAACACTCCAGATTAGGATTCTACGGTTTCGATTTACAAGATCAATGTGGTGCAGCTAACACATTCGCTATCAGAAATGATGAAGGTTTACCACTTGAAATGAGAGGTCCTAACTATCCTAACTATGCAATGAACGTAGGACACCAAGGTGAATATGCAGGTATTGCACAAGCACCTCACTCCGCTCGTGGAGACGCTTGGGCATTCAACCCATTAGTAAAAATCGCATTTGCTGACAAAAACTTAATCTTTGACTTCAGTCAAGTACGTGCTCAATTTGCTAAAGGTGCATTAAGAGAATTCGAACCAGCTGGTGAAAGAACTGCAATCACCCCTGCAAAATAGATTTCAAACTTTGTAAATAGGTGAATTTATTCACCTATTTATTTTCTATAAATATTAAAAAACATGCATTTTAAAGATATTTAGAAAAATTATTTATATTAATATTAAAATAAATTAATTACATCAAGTTATACTTGATATTGTAAAAATAAATTTTTTACAATTAATAACATTTAATTTAAAAATATTATTCATGTTTATTAAATGGTTAATTTAATAAAAAAATATGGAGGAAAAAATTTATGGACCCTGTAACATTAGGTGTTGTTGCATTGATTGGTGCAGTTGCAACTATTGGTGGTGCTGCTGAGGATATCGAATCTGATATAGGTTCTCAGAGTAACCCTAACTCACAAGTTCAACTTGCTCCACAAATGGGACATTTACACCGTATGGTTAACAAAGCGGCTTCTGGTGAACCACTCGCTTATGGTGTTTGGTGTTGTATTGCCGGTGCTGTTGCATATATGATAATGAGTTTTGACTTTTTAATGCCAATCATAGCAATCGCAATTGGTGCATTTGTTGCTGCTTTAGTTCACGCAGTTTATACAGTAACTTCCCACTTTGGTAGAATTGTTGGTCAATCACAATTCGAGCAACCATTGTTTATGGATTTAGTTACTCAGTCATTAGGACCTATTGTAGGTCACGGATTTATTACTACTTTTTGTGTTGTCGGATTTTCTTTTTTAATGAATATTACTCTTTTAAACGGAGCACCTTTACAATCATTCCCATTACCATTATTAGCAATGCTTTGGGGTATTGCTCTTGGTTCTATCGGTTCTGCAACCGGGGATGTACACTATGGTGCAGAAAGTGAATATCAAAAATTCCCATTTGGTGCAGGTACTCCTGTAGCTATTCAAGGGGATATTGTTACTAAAGCTCCTGTAGGTGCTAAAAACTCTATTGATGTTGGTAACTTCTGTGCTAAATTTGGTGGTCCTATAACCGGATTCTGTTTCGGTCTTGTTGTATTCTTTAGTCTCTGGAACACTGTTGTATTTGGAATTTATGGTGGAATTGTCGCAGGTATTATTCTTATTATCATTTTAATTATCTTAAATGATAGAGTCGAAGTATTCGCAAGAAATACCTTTGGACCATATGAGGAAGATTAAGGAGGTTTTCATTATGGATCCAATTAGTTTAATTATATTTGTAGCTATTGGTGGAGTACTCATCGGTGCTGGTGTACACTTTATTCCTGTAGGAGGAGCTCCTGCAGCTATGGCAACCGCTACTGGTGTAGGTACTGGTACTGCTATGTTAGCAGCTGGTGCTGGTTTAACCGGTCTTATTACTGCTGCTACTATGACAGGACAACCATGGTATATTATAGGTATTGGTGGTGCAATTGGTGCAATGATCATGATGGGTATTACAATGCTCGTTGCTAACTATATTTATGTATATGGTGCAGGTGTTGTACCAGCTGCAGCAAAAGTAGAAGTCGACCCATTAACTGGTCGTAACCAAGAAAAATATAAAACTCCAGGTACTGAAGGTCACGGTGTACCATTCTCATGTTTCATTAGTGGTTTAATAGGTGGTCTCTTCGGTGGTTTCGGTGGAGGTCTCGTTTACTACGCTATTAATGTTGCTTCATTACAAGGTAACTTTGCTAACGACGCATTAGTTAGTGTTGGTTTAGCTGCAATTCTCGGTGTAGCTGTCTTCTTTGTAAACGCGGTAATTGCATCTTATAATATTGGTGGTACCATTGAAGGTTTCACTGACCCTAAATTTAAAAGAATAGGTGCTGGTGCAGTTTCATGTCTTATCGCATCTATCGTACTTGGAATTTTCTGTGTATTAATAACAGGAGGTATCTAAAATGTCTGCTGGTGGAAGTGGAGAAGCTTCAGCAGGAGCTGTTAGTTCAAATAAATTACTTATTTTAGGTATTATTGGCGGACTTATCGGAATTTATTTAGATTTTATACCACTTATTGGTCCAACCATTGCTTGTCTTGGTGGTGTTTGTGCTATCGTATGGGGTGCAGATGCTATTCGTAGAGTAGCTAGTTATGGTTTAGGTACTGGTGTACCATCTATCGGATATATGAGTTTATCTGTTGGTGTAATAGGTGCTTTATCCGGTCTTNNNNGTTGCTTATTTATTAAAAGATGCAATTTTTGGCCCAATTTTAGCATTAATATTTTCTATGATTATAGGTCTTATCATTGCTGTTATCGCTAAAAAGATTGTAGGTATGAAAATCCCTATTATGGAAAGATGTACTGTTGAAATTACTGGTGCTGCAGCTTTATCTATTATCGCATTTTGTGCTGCTGTAACTGGAACTGTTGACGTTGTAAAAATGTTACCAGCTGTTGTTTCTACTGGTTTAATTGCTGTATTCTTTATTATGAACACTATGGCAATTCAACACCCATTCAACGCATGTTTAGGTCCTAATGAAGACCAATTAAGAACTCTTAAATGTGCTTGTTCTACTGCATTTTTAGCTATGACTATTACTGGTGTTTTAGCTGTAATGTCTGGTGGATTAGCTTGGTTCTTTATTATTGTCATAGGATTAATAGGTTGGATTATTTCATTTAGAAGCTTCTTAAATGCATCATTCGAAGCAGCTGCATCTGTAAAATGGTCTGGTCTTTGGCCTAAAGTAGATGAATAAGGAGGTATAATTATGGTTGAAATGTTACCAATGGTTCAAATTGTACCTGAAATGAGTTTAGCTCTTGACCCTGCTAGTGGTGTTGTAGGAGCTTCTTTAGGTGCAGGTGTTGTCATACTATCTATGGATGAGATAAACGAAGCTGTTACAAAAATGGAAGAATCAGCTGAGGAACTAGTAAACTCTTTTGATCCTTATACTAGTCCTGCAGGTTCTTATCCGGGTAGAGCAGGTGCTCATGTAACTGCAGCTACAATTACAAATTCAGTTTATGGGTTTGTATTAGCAGTTATAATACTTCTTGCTGCCCTTCCGGTTATAGTACAATATTTTACTGTACAATTATTGCCAGCTTTAATAGCAGCTATATTAGGAGTAGGGGGATTATAAATGGCAGATAAAAAAGCCCCAGCAGAAGGCTGGCCGGTTATTAGTGGGGACTACATTGTAGGAGACCCTGAAAGTCCAGTTGCTGTAACAACTTTAGCTTCTCATATTGAAGGCGAATTAAATGGTGCAGCAATTGCAGGACCATGTAAAACTGAAAACTTAGGAGTAGAAAAGGTAGTTGCAAACATTATTTCAAATCCTAACATTAGATTTTTAATTTTATCTGGTGCTGAAGTACAAGGTCACATTACTGGTCAAAGTATTCAAGCTTTATATGACAATGGTTGTGACCCAGAAAAGAAAAGTATTAATGGTGCTACTGGAGCAATTCCATTTGTGGAAAATGTTCCATTAGAAGGAATCGACAGATTCCAACAACAATTAGAAATTGTTAATATGATTGATGTTGAAGATCCTAGTGCTATTAATGCAAAAATTAGTGAATGTGTTGAAAAAGATCCTGGTGCTTTTGAAGAAGAAGCAATGGTCATTTCTGTTGATGAAGATGATGGCGAAGAAGATGATGGTGAAGAAATCAGAGTAGTTTCTGCTGAAACCGCACTCATCGAAGCTAGAATGAGAAACATCAACACTAAAATGAAAATGATTGGTGCTGTTCAGAAGAACATGGCAGGAAATTATGCAGGTAAAGTTCAAGGTATTATGCTTGGTTTGGCCTTTACTTTAATAATTGGTGCTTTTTTCCTATTATTCTAGGGGGATTAAATTATGGTAAAAATTTCTAATAAACCTAATGTTTCAGGTATTAAAGAAGTCTCTGAAGATATGGAATATGGTTCTAAACTTATTGCAAGAGAAGGAAAACTTTACGCTGGTTTAAAAGCTACTAGATTTAAAGGATTTGCTTATGGAATTATTTTAGCTATTGTTTTAGTAGTTATCATTCCAGCATTTGCATTATTGTGTGGATTTTAGAGGTGTTATAAATGAGTGATGATAATTCAATACCTCAAGTAATGGTATCAGCTGATGAGTTCAACTCAATTATTAAAAGATTAGATGAAGCGGAAGAAAAAGTTGATTTCGCTACTGGTGAATATTACCAACGTTTAGGCCAGCAAAGTGGAAGAGATGTTGGAATTTTATATGGGATAATAATTGGTCTTTTGATTTTAGTTGTATTGCTTAAATACGAACTATTCCAGACTTTAATTTTATCACTATTATAGGTACTTAAGGAGGATTATATAATGTTTAAGTTTGATAAAGAACAAACAATTTATAATATTGCTGGTGTAGATATTGGTGGACAACCAGGTGAATACCCAACAGTATTAGCAGGAACCATCTTTTATGGTGGACATAATATTATCGATGATGAGAAAACAGGTGTATTCGATAAAGCTAAAGCAGAAAAATTAATTAACGATATGGAATCAATGAGTGATGTTACAGGTAACCCTTGTATTGTACAAGTATTCGGACAAACCCCAGAAGCTCTCTCAAAATACATTGAATTTGTAGGAGATGTTTCAGACCAACCATTCCTTATCGACTCTACTTCTGGTGAAGCAAGAGTAGCTGGTGCACAATTAGCTGATGAAATTGGGCTTACTGAAAGAGCTATTTACAATTCCATCAACATGGCTGCAGAACAATCTGAATTAGATGCAGTTGCAGAATGTGATATTTCAGCTTCTATCGTTTTAGGATTCAACCCAATGAACGCTACCATTGATGGTAAAATAGGAATTTGGGAACATGGTGACGGTGCAGTAGAAAAAGGTTTAATTGATATTGCATCTGACTGTGGTATTGACAAATTCTTAATGGATACTGCTGTAACTCCTTTAGGACAAGGTGCAGGTGTAGCAGCTAGAACCAGTTTTGCAGAAAAAGCAAAATGGGGATTCCCTGTAGGTTCTGGTATTCACAACGTACCTTCCGCATGGGACTGGTTAAGAGCTTACAAAAAAGAAAACAAAGAAGCTTTCACTGTTTGTGATATTGGTTCTAACATTATTCAAGTAATGTGTGGAGGAGACTTTGTTCTCTTTGGACCTATTGAAAACGCAAACCTTGCATTCCCTGCTGTTGCTCAAACTGATATTTTCATAGCAGAAGCAGCAAAAGATATGGGAACTGATGCAATAGAAGTCCACCCATTCCACAAATTAGTATAGATTAGTTAATTCTAATCTATTTTTTACTTTTTTTTTCAAAGAATTTTTAATAAAACTTATATTATTTTAAAAAGATATTATAAATTAACTTAAATTTTTGAGGTTTATTTTAATGTCTTTTATAAACAAAATTTTTAAAAAAGGTCCTAAGCCTGTTATTGCTAAATCTAAAGAAGGTTTCTTAGATACATTGAGAGCTCAAAAGGCAGGTCCTTCTAGTCCGGGTGTTGTTAAAAAACCTGATACATATTATGTTACTGCATCTGTTGAGCTTGGTAATACAACAACCAAATCTATTGTAATGGCTACTAATTTAAACACTAGTGAATGTTATTTGCTTAATAAAACTGTTAAAATGACTAGGGATATTAGGCCTCCAAAACCTAATGAAGAAGTTTTTGGTAAAACTGTTTGGGGTATTGAGCTTTCTAAAGAAGCTGTTTCTGAATTAATAAAAGATACTGTTTTAGAATCTCTTAGAAAAGCTAATGTTGATAAAGAAAAAGATCTTGATTTTGTTGTAAGATCTACTGGTGTTACTGCAGGTTTTGCTACTGCTGAAGAAGCAGGTAAACTTATTATTGCTTTAGCTGATGGTTGTTTAGATGCTGATATTCCTCCTAGGAAGATGTCTCCTGCTATGAGTCCTTCTCAACTTCCAGAAAGACTTAGAAAACATACTCTTTTAGAAAATGTTATGTTTGATGGGGCTGTTGTAAGTGTAGTTCCTCCAAAAGGTAAAGAGTCTGTTGCTAATGAAATGGAAGGAGAACTTGTTACTGCAGGTATTAAGTTAGGTGCTAAATGGACTGAGGTTGATTTTAGAAATCCTTGTGTAAGTCTTGACTTTGGTTCTACATTAGCTGGTAGGATTGTTAATAGTGAAGAACCTTATGCTAGTACTGTTGGTAACTTTTTAGGTTTAGCTGGTGTTGTTTCTGATTCTTTAGCTCGTGGAACTGGTTTGGTTGATAAAGATGGTGGAGCAGCTATTGATTTATATACTGATAAATTACTGAAAAAAGGAAAAGCTAAAAAGGCTCAAGCTAATGCTGATGAGGTTCATAAACTTGTTGATATTAGAAAAGTTCCTGAAGGTTATACTCGTTTTGGTACTGTTCCAATTGATGTTGAAGCTTCTAAAGAAGCAGGTAATGTTTTAATTGGTTGTGATGTTGGTACTAATGGTGATGGTATTCCTGAATTAATTGAGTTAGGTAAAGAATTATATGATGCTGATGGTCTTCCTACATTATTATCTACTATGGATTATGTAAGTGCTAAAATTGTTTCTCGTTGTCTTGATGTTGCATTTGCTGAAAATGCTATTGAAGAGGGTTCTGTTTTAGGTATTACTGGTAGGGCTGGTGTTACTGGTCGTAAACCAAACTTAATCATGGAGTATGCAAAAGATAAATTTAATGGTACTGTATTTGTTGAAGATGGTCTTGCTTTAGGTTCTGCTATTATGGCTCGTTGTATGAATTCTATGGGTACTCCTCAACATCCTATTGGTGGAGGACAAGGTGATAAATGTATCCTTAGTAAAAGAATGAAAATGCAGGGTAAGATCTGATTTTCATTTTTTTGGGATTGTTATGATTTATGCAATTGTTATGTCTGGAGGTAGAGGAACTAGGTTAGAAATAGATATTGAAAAGCCTCTTTTTAAATTATGCAATAAACCTTTAATTAAACACACACTTGATAATTTAAAAGAGTCTAAATATGTTGACAAAATATTTATTGCTACTAGTCCACACACTCCTAAAACTAAAAAGTATATTGAAAGTCAAAATGAAGAAGTGTCTATTTTAGATACTCCTGGAGTTAATTATTTAGAAGATTTAAGTTTTATTTTAAACCACTTTGAAAAAAACTCTAAAAAGGATACTCTGCTTTTTATTAATGTAGATTTACCTTTTATTTCCCCAGATACAATTGATTACACTATAGAAGAATATAACAAGGTTGGAGAAGATGCATTATCTGTATCAGTACCTGTTAAAATTTTTAATGATTTGGATTTAGAATACTCCTATGAATTTGATGGATTAGTTCCATCTGGTTTAAATATACTTAGAAGTGAAAACATTATTCAAGATGAACATAATTTAATAATTTCAAAAAAAGAAGTGGCTCTTAATATTAACACATTAAAAGATGCTTCAATAGCTGAAGATTTTTTTAAAAATATATAGATAATAATTTAAATATAATGAAATATTAATAAATATAATAATACATTAATTTATATTAATCAAGGTGATTTTATGGAAAATAGACAAGTTCCTAAAAGAGAGGAAAAGTTATGGAGTGAAATTAAAAATTATCAAGTAGCTACAAATAATGCACGTATATTAGGTGTGTTAGATGAGCTTATTATTAATGAAAAAACTGGTAAAATTGTTGATATAGCTATTAAAGTTGAAACTGGTCGCAATGTTCATGTTAAAGGTGCTAAAAGACAAGGTGATGTTTTATTAGTTCCTTTTGCTAAAGTTGAAAAAGTTGGAGAATTCATAATTGTTTCTGAATAATTCTTTTTCACTCTCTTTTTTTTTAATTTTTATTAATTACAATTGTTAATATTTATATATGATTAATTATCTATTACATATATGGTGATAAATATGTTGCTTGAAATTAAAAATTTAGCTGTAGAAGTAGCTGGAAAGCGTGTTTTAAATGATGTGAATCTTTCCATTGCTGAAGGTGAAACTCATGTTCTTTTAGGGCCTAATGGAGCAGGTAAAAGTACATTATTTTTAACAATCCTTGGTTTTCCTCAATACAAAGTTGTTAATGGTTCTATTTTATTTAAAGGAAAAGATATTACAAATTTATCAACTACAGAACGTGTTCAAATGGGTATGGGAGTTAGTTTCCAAACACCACCAACAATTAGAGGTGTTTCTGTAAGAGATTTAATTAAGATAGAATCTAATCAAGATATTAATGAACCTTTAAATCCTAGAATGAAAAAACTAGCTAAACAACTAAAATTTTCAGATGATTTCTTAGATAGGGATGTAAACTTTGGTTTTTCAGGTGGAGAAGTTAAAAGATCTGAAATATTACAACTTTTAGCACAAATGCCTGATTTTACAATGTTTGATGAGCCTGATTCTGGTGTGGATATTGAAAATGTTGAATTATTAGCTAGTGAAATAGGAACTTTACTTGATAAAGGTTTAAAACATGATCAAAGAAAAAGAAGTGGTTTATTAATTACTCATTTAGGTTATATTTTAAATTTTGTAACTGCTGATAAAGCCCATGTATTGATGCATGGTGAAATTGCTTGTTCTGGTAATCCTCAAGAGATTATTGATGATATAAGAGAAAATGGTTTTAATGGATGTGTTGAGTGTGCGCAATGTTCTTCATGATGCTGAGAAAGCTAAAGATAAAAAAGCTCCTTTAGGGGTTGATGTAACTATAGAAAACTTTACTGATGAGGCTATTGATGCTAAAGATATTATTGATGATTTAGATGATCTTTCTAAAAAACAAAAAGATGCATTTTTAAGTGTTGGTGTAGATACCGAAGAGAAAGGAAGAGCAGGATCATTTATACAAATGGATCAAAATAATATTTTCACTAATAACAGTGTTTCTGATTCTATTGAAATCATGAATATTGGAATGGCTTTAGATAAATATCATTGGTTAAAAGATTATATGTGGAAGGTTGTTAAACCTGATGCTGATAAATACACTGCTAAAACAGCTTTACGTGAAGAAAAAGA
>JABUVA010000004.1:21665-36713 GCA_021442885.1 Methanobrevibacter sp.
TCTCTTCCTAATTGTAAAGAAGTATTCCCAGTTCAAGCTTGTATGTTTATTAGTGATCAAGATATTATGCAAACAGTTCATAATGTTATTATTGCTGAAGAGAATTCAGAACTTCATTTAATTACTGGTTGTGCAACTGGCCATGATGTTAGTTCTGCTTTACATCTTGGTATTTCAGAAATTTATCTTAAACCAGGTTCTAAAATCACTTTTACTATGGTTCATAATTGGGCTGAACAAGTTGAAGTACGTCCTAGAACAGGTATTAAATTAGCTGAAAATTCTACATATTTAAATAATTATATTTTAACAAGTCCTGTTCATACTATTCAATCTTATCCTACTGCATATTGTGATGGAGCTAATTCCAGAGCTATTTTCCAAAGTATTCAAGGAGGACAGAAAAAGTCTATTATAGACGTTGGTTCAAGAGCTCTTCTTAATGCTCCTGGTGCTCGTTCTGAAATTATTTCTCGTGCTGTATCTCAAGATGAATCTCAAATATATGCGAGAGGACATTTAGCAGGTAATGTTCCTGATGTTAAAGGACATTTAGAATGTCATGGTTTAGTTTTATCTGATGATAGTTTTATTTATGCAGTTCCTGAACTTGAAGCTAGTTCTGCAAATCTTGAGATGTCTCATGAAGCTGCTGTTGGTAAAATTGATGAAGATGAAATCAATTATCTAACTGCTAGAGGAATTTCAGAAGAAGATGCTGCTTCAATGATTGTTAGAGGATTTTTAAGCATGGATATTACAGGATTACCTGATGATCTTGCTAAAGAAACTCAAAGTATGATTGATATGAGTTTAGATGGTATGTAATCATCATACTTTTATTTTTTTTCTTTTTGACTTGCTTAGACATGAATTTTTGTATACCTAACATGTTTAAGTATTTAAACTTTTTGTATTCTATTTCTAAGTAACCTTTATATTAAAATTTATTAAGATATAATAATCAGTACATAATGTTATGCTGAGCTAGCTCATTAAGTACATTAAATTTGGATAAGATTAAACATTAAGTTTTGTCTTAAACAACGAATTTAAAAAATTTTTTAAAAAACAAATATATTTTGAAATTTTTCAAAATGTAAATTTATAGAGGAGGAAAAACTCTATGGCTGATGATATAAAAATTGTAATGTTTTGTTGTAACTGGTGTTCCTATGGAGGAGCAGACACAGCAGGTACTGCACGTATGCAATACCCACCGAATATTAGAGTTATTCGTGTAATGTGTTCTGGAAGAATTGACCCACAATTTATATTGAAAGCATTCCAAGAAGGTGCTGACGGTGTATTTGTAGCTGGATGTCACATGGGTGACTGCCACTATGATGCAGGTAATTATAAATTAGATCGTAGAATGAGATTAGTTTATAAATTAGTCGAAGATATGGGAATCGGTAAAGAAAGAGTTCACCACGACTGGATTTCTGCATCTGAAGGTGAAAAATTCTCTGAATCCGTTAAAATGATGGTTAACAGAATCAAAGAATTAGGACCTGCTCAATTAAAAGGTCAAATCCAAGCTGAAAACTAATTGGAGGAGTTAAATATGGCAGATAAAATTAATATAGGAACTATGTGGTTAGGCGGATGTTCTGGATGTCACTTATCTATTGCGGATTTCCACGAATCTTTATTAGATGTATTAGAATTAGCTGAATTCAGATTTTCACCTGTTCTTATGGATACTAAATATGATGAAGTACCAGAATTAGATGTTCTTATTGTAGAAGGTGGAATTAGGAACGATGAAAACAGAGAATTAGCTGAAATGTTAAAAGAAAAAGCTAACATGGTTATTTCTTATGGAACATGTGCTTGTTACGGTGGTATTCCAGGTCTCGGAAACTTATGGACTGTTGAAGAATTAGAACAAGAAGCATATGTAAATTCAGTATCCACAATTAACCCAGAAGGAATTATTCCACACGAAGAAGTCCCTCATCTTGAAAGCAGAGTAAGACCTTTAGACTCTGTAATGGATATTGATTTAATGATCCCAGGTTGTCCACCACGTTCTGATGTTGTTGCACAAGCAATTTTAGCATTATTAAATGGTGAAACAATCGCATTACCTTCTACAAACCTTTGTGAAGTTTGTCCTAGAGAAAAACCACCTGAAGGTTTAGCAATGGATTTCATTAAAAGACAATTTGAACTTGGAGCTCCTGCACCAGATTTATGTTTAATTAGTCAAGGATTAATCTGTATGGGTCCTGCTACTGTTTCATTATGTGGAGCAGAATGTCCAAGTATTGCTATCCAATGTAGAGGATGTTATGGGCCTACTTCTAAAGTATTAGACCAAGGAGCAAAAATGATCAGTGCGATTGCATCTGACTACGGTGTAGATGAGGATAAAACTGTAGATCCAGAAGCAGTAGCTGAACAGTTAGATGATATCGTAGGTACTTTCTACACCTACACATTACCTGCAGCTTTAGTCCCAGTTAAAATGCAAAAAGGAGGAGAATAATATGGTAAAACTTACTATGGAACCTGTAACTCGTATTGAAGGACACGCAAAAATTACTGTACATTTAGACGACGCTGGAGAGGTTGTTGACACTAGATTACACGTTATGGAATTTAGAGGATTTGAAAAATTCTTACAAGGACGTCCTGTAGAAGAATTACCTAGGATTGTACCTAGAATTTGTGGTATTTGTGATGTACAACACCACTTTGCAGCTGCTAAAGCTGTTGACCAAATCTTTGGTTTCAAAGATGATGAAATCCTACCTGCAGCATATAAAATGAGAGAAATTATGAACTGGGGATCATTTATGCACTCCCACGCACTTCACTTCTACTTCTTAGCTGCTCCTGATTTCATTATACCTGATGCTAACAGAACCAATAGGAATGTTTTCCAAATTATTAAAGACCAACCTGAAATTGCACTTCAAGCAATTGAAATCAGAAGAAACGGTCTCGATATGGTTAGAGCAACTGGTGGTCGTCCAATTCACCCAACTTCATCCACTCCTGGTGGTATTTCAACCGAATTAGATGATGAAACTCAAAAAGATTTATTAAACAAAGCTAAAAGAAATATTGAATTAGCTGTAAACACTATTGAATTAGCTGTTCCTATTTTAGAAAGTAAAATGGACTTAGTTGAAACTTTAGGTAACTATGGTGACACTAGACACTGTGGTCTTGTAAACAATGGTGTTTGGGATGTTTACAATGGTGATGTAAGAATAAAAGACAAAGATGGTAGTATTTACTGTGAATACAACAACTTAGAATACAAAGACTATGTTGCTGAACACGTAAAACCTTACTCCTGGTTAAAATTCCCTTACATTAAAGAATTAGGATATCCTGAAGGTACTTACAGAGTAGCTCCATTATCAAGGATTAACGTTTGTGACAAAATGCCAGATGGTGCTCCATTAGCACAAGCTGCACTTGAAGACTTCCGTGACAAATTTGGATATGCTCAAGCTCCATTATTATTCCACTGGGCTAGACTTATCGAATTATTAGCTGCTGCTGAAATGGCTGCTGATACCTTAGAACAAGATTTATCCGGTCAAAAATTCCCAGATGAATTAGAAAGAACTGCTGGTGAAGGTGCAGGTATTGTAGAAGCTGCTCGTGGTACTTTAATCCACAATTACAAATGTGACGACCAAGGTTTAGTAACTGAAGCTAACATTGTTGTAGCTACTATCCAAAACAACCCAGCTATGGAAATGGGTATTCAAAAAGTAGCTAAAGACTACATTAAACCTGGTGTAGAAGTAGATGACAAAATCTTTAACTTAATGGAAATGGTTATCAGAGCTTACGACCCATGTTTATCCTGTGCTACCCATACTATGGATAGTCAAATGAGATTAGCTGAAGTAGAAATTGTTGACAGCGAAGGAAACATCATTAAAAAACTCTAATTGAGGGGAAATAATAATGATTGTATTTAATGAAGATGGCTGTATTAGATGTGGTGCATGTCAAGGAACATGTCCTACTTCATCCATCGAAGTAACTCCAAGTCACATAAAACACTGTGACATGTGTGGGGAAGACCCTAAATGTGCTGAGGTCTGTCCTGAAGGAGCATTAAAAGTCGACATGTTTACTGTTGATGAAGATGCTTTGGACCAACCTAGGTTAATATTTAACTCCCACTTATGTACCAGCTGTGGTAAATGTGAAGAAGTCTGTCCACAAAGAACTTGTGTTGTTGTTGATGACAAAAATATGGAAGTTGAAGGTTTCTGTGTAATGTGTCAGAAATGTGTAGAAATCTGTCCTGTTGAAGTAATTGGTATTCCAGGTATTGTTGAACCTAAAGATTGTGCAATTGATCTTGAAGGTAAAGGTGTATCATACATTGTAAATTGTGTTGGATGTGGAACTTGTGTTGATCCTTGTCCTGTAAGTGCAATTACTCTTGATAAAATTGGTGGAACCATCTCAATCGATGATTCTGTCTGTATCAAATGTGGTGTATGTTCACAAACTTGTCCTTGGAATGCAGTATTCATTTCAGAAAAATTCCCTGTTAAACGTGAAAAAGAAATATTGGACTTTACATTAGATGCAAGCAAATGTATTGGATGTAATACTTGTGTTGAAGCATGTCCTGGTGACTTTATTAAAACCAATGGAGATACTTTAACTGTAGAGCTTCCTAATGTTTGTGCTGCTTGTAGTTTATGTGTAAACTTATGTCCTACTGACTCTTTAACTTTAGATGTTGAATGGGGAGAAGCAAGTCCTGCTGATGCTGAAGGTTTAGGATATGATGCTGATAAATGTGAATTTATTGGTGCATGTGCTAACAAATGTCCTACTGAAGCTATTCGTGTTGTAACTAAAACAGGTATGGCTTGCCCATCTTTAGTACAAACTGATGAAGATCCATCATTTGTTAACTGTATTAGATGTGGTGCATGTGCAGCAGTATGTCCTGAAGAAGCTTTAACAGTTGGTTCAATCGAAAAAATAATCGATGGCAAACTTGTACTTAGAGACAGAATTGAATTTAACCCTTCAAAATGTAATGAATGTGGAGACTGTGTCGAAGCATGTCCATATGATATGATTCACTTAACTGAAGATGATAAATTACCAGTTAAAGGATTCTGTACCTTATGTGGTCAATGTATCGAAGCATGTTCTGAACACGCATTATATGATAAATAGGTGGATTACCACCTTTTATTATCTTTTTTTTTTAAAAAATTAGTTATATTTTATTCATTATTGTTTTTCCATTAACTATTGTTAATATTGGTTCTCCTGTATATTCAAATCCATCAAATGGTGAATATTCGGCTTTTGTTTTAAATGTATCAATATCTATTTTTCCAGCTCTATTTAAATCAATAGCTGTTAAATCTGCGTCTTTTCCAATAGCTATTTCTCCTTTTGTTTTGAGATTAAATACTTTTGATGCATTTTGGGATAATATTTTTGGTATTAATTCTAGTTTTAAGTTTCCTTTATTTACTTCTGTTAATAGTAAAGGCACAACTGTTTCGAGGTTTGGTATTCCTGGAGATGATTCCCAAGTTCCTTTTGTTTTTTCTTCTATTGTGTGTGGGGCATGGTCGGTTCCTATTATTGAATTTTCATCAATATGTTTTATATTCACACTTGATTTTTCTTCTCTTAGTGGAGGATTAGTTTTTACTAGTGTTCCATATGTATCATAGGCATTATTATTTAACAATAAATGGTGAGGTGTAAATTCTGTACTTATAGGCATATAATTTTTACTACTTCTAGCCATTGCTAATGATTTAATGGTACTTAAATGGCATATATGCAAACTTAAATTATTTCGGTATCCAAGGTCAATAGCTTGTTTTACAGAAACATCTTCAGCTATTGCAGGTCTTCCATAACTATAATCAATAGGGTTTTCTGAGCTTTTTAACTTTTCACTTTCATCTAATACAATAGCTTGATTTTCAGCATGTACACATACAAGACCATTATAATCGGTTTTTGTTTTTAATTTTCCTAAATCATTAAAAATCTTTTCAAGTGATTCATCACTTTCTAAATCCATAAATATCTTAAATGCTACTGGTTCAAGTTCAACAATCTTTTCCATTTCCTCATAGGAATTAACTCCAGCTTGTAGTTTAAAATTAACAATACTTTTTTTATTTCCAATTTCTAATTTTTCTTTAAAAGTTTTGTAGGTGTTTGTTTTAGGAAGGGTATTAGGCATATCTATTATTGTTGTAAATCCTCCATTTGCAGCACTTTCACTACCACTTTTAAAGTCTTCTTTATGTGTGAGGCCAGGATCTCTGAAATGTACATGGGGATCTATAAATCCTGGAAGAAGGATGTTTCCTTTCAAATCTATTGTTTCGTCACTTTCTAAGGGTGTTTTACTTATCTTAGAGATTTTTCCATTTTTAATTCCAATATTATATTCTCCATGTTTACCTATAATTTTTGCATTTGTTATTGTTAATTCCATTTTTCTCTCACCTATTGTTTTATTTATATTTTAAAAATGAAAAGATTTTTTATACTTTAAAATAAATTTTATTTATATGTATATTAATGATTTTGTAAAAAGTATTAATGAAAGAGATAGAAAAACTTTTTTCAATGATTTTGAAAATCGTAAAAATGATAATGTTAAAGAAGGTTCTAATGATATTAATTTAATAGCTGATTTTACAGAGTATTCTCCTTTACATAATGGTCATTTTCATTGTATGAGTGTTGCAAAATCACAATTTCCTGATGCATTATTTGTAGCTATTGTGCCAGGATTGTTTGAGCGAAGTGGAAGAGGCCTACCCTATATATTGCCAAGGGAAGTTAGGGCAGAAATTGCAATTTCAGTTGGTGCAGATATTGTAGTTGAAGGTCCTCCAATGGGGATAATGGGTTCAGGTCAATATTCATTATCATTAGCTCGTATGTTTAAAGCATTAAATACAGACATTATTCCTAGAGGATATAATCCTATAGATGGTTTTGATAAAATTTTAGAAAGGATTTCACAAGGCCACCCAATAGCTCCAAAACCTTATAAAATTGTTGATATGAAAACAAAAGAAATTCTCCTTCGTGATAAACTAGCTGAAGATAATTATGTTATTGTAAGCTTTTCAAAATCTCTTAATAAAATTAATTTTGATTTTAAAGATAAATTTCTCTTTGTTAAAAGAATAAGTGGTGTTTCAGGAAGTAAAATACGTGAAAGTGTTTCTAACAATAACTTTGATTTAGTAAAAGATATGATGCCTGCTCAAACTATTGAAATTCTTAAAAGAGAAATTGAAAAAAATAGGGCTCCATTACATGATTTAAGAGTTGATGAAAAAATAATCGAAAATGCTAATAACTTAAGTTTTAATCATTTAGCTAGTTTAAATTTATTTAATGATGATTTAGCTAATAAAATCATTGAAAATCGCCCATATAATACTGTTGAAGATGTTTATAATAGTTTAAGTCAAGGTTTTTCCAAGTTTTTTAAAACACGTGTTTTAAGTATTTTAGAAGCAGATGTATCAAAAGAAGTAATTTCTAGTTATATTGATTATTATCCTTCTGTAATAAGAGTGTTAGATTATAAGAATAAAGAAAAATTAGAAAAATTTAAAGAAAAGGTAAATAATAGTAATGTAGAATTATTTACCCATTAAATGTCCAAACATTACTCCAGGATTTTTTAATCCTAAAATAGCATCTAAGAATGTTGGATATACACTACTTAAGAAGAACATGTAAACAATGTAGAATAATACAATAATTATTAAAACAACTAGAATAATTGTTAGTATTATATCTACAGCACCATAAGGTTCTTTTTCTTTCTCATCATTCTCAATATTATGTATTGATCTTGTTGAAGCTCTAATTCCTCCATTTTTTCTTTGTTTTGGACGTCTATTTCTACGAATGCTCTGTTCTGGTGCAGGATATACTGGAGGTATATAATCACCTTCAGGATTATTATTTTGTACATTATCTATATCTATATATCCTTGATTTTGATAATTCGCACGTGGGGGTGCATAAGTATCATATTCATTACTTGGAGCAGTTTGATATTGTTCAGCATTTACATTATTGCTTTCATAAGGATTTCTAGTTAAAGAACCATATCTTTCTTCATCTTTAGCAATCTCTTGAGTTAAATGAACTTCAGGTTCATCATAATACAAGTCATCTAAATAGGATTCATATTTATTTTCAATACTTGATTTTTTATTTTCTGGAGGTTGATATGAATGATCAGGGTAAATATATCCATCATCTACTCCAGATTGTTGCATTGGAGCTTTGTATTGTTCATATTGTGGTTCTTGGGTGTTATATGTGTTTTCAGCTGTATATTGTTCATATTGTGGTTCTTGGGTGTTATATGTGTTTTCAGTAGAATACTGTTCAGTTGTTGTTTGAGTTTGAGTATCCTCATATTGGTTAGTAGGTTCTTGATAAATAGGAGGTTCTTGTTCATAAGTATTCTCATTTGAATAAGGATTAATATAATCTTGTGAGCCATATTGAGAATCATCAATATTTACCGCATATGGTGAATCATTTGGGGTTTGTTGTTGTGTATTTTCATTACCTAAAACATCACCGATTATCTCTTCTCTACTTGCTGTATTTTCAACATAAGAAGGTTCTGTTTTAGGAGGTTCATAATTGGTAGGTTGTGAGTCCATTTCTTGTAATGTGTCTGAAATTGGACTTTGAGAGGGTGCAGTGGTTTCTTCAACTTTAGGTTCGTTCATACCAATAATTTTCTCTAAACAATCTTTACAGTAAGTTTTACCGCCTATTTCCATAAAACATTCTGCACATACTGGCTTTCCACAAATAGAACATGCAGCTACACTTTCTCTTCCAGGATGATAATAACAGTCCATAATTTCACGCTCTTAATTTTTTTAATAAATACACAATTAAACTTTATTAATTTAATTTATATTTTTTCTATTTATTTATAATTTCCTATCTACTTAAGGCCAAGTTAATACTTTAGGTACTTTAACATCTTTAAGTTTATCTTTTATAAGATCAGGCCAAACCTCTTTATCAAACCCTTTTTGGGATAAAAATCCGAATAACCATCTTGTGATTCCCCATCCAGTACATCCTGTCCAAATTCTATGATTATGAGCTTCTCTTATTGAAAATCCTTCAATAAAATGAGTTCCATGAACATTAGCAGATACAACTGCAACTCCTTTTTCTCTACCTGGAACTTTTAATCTCATTTCATATTTTGGAATATCTGGAAATTCAATTCCACGGTCGTCACTTTTTCTTCCTTCTAAATAAAATGGGTCATCTCCAATTTCAGTATACCACTCAAGTTCTAAATCATTTGCAAGTTCATGGGATAATTCAAGGGTGGCATCTCTGATTTTAGTTACTTCTTCAGGGTCAGCTAACCATACAGTTTCAATCCTTTGGAATTCATGTACACGGTCAAGGCCTTTAGCACCTCCACCTTCCCATCTGTAAGTCCATCCACTTTTATCATAAAATTTAATAGGAAACTCACTTTCATCAATTACTTCATGAGAGAAAAATTGGTAAAATGGTTCACATTGTGCTGCTGCATTTACATATCCTGGATCTTTAAGTCCTTCTTTTAATAAATCAATAGGCACTTCTTTATTTATCATTAAATCATTTTTGAATTTTGTAAAAGTTTCCGGATCTCTTTTAGGAGCACTTACATAGTACATTCCTTCAGGAAGTCCTTCAAGATATTTCATTTTATCTAGTACTTCAATAGGTATAAGTTTTGGGAATAAACATTCTTGAAATCCTAATTTTTCAATAACTCTTTCTATTATGAGTTCTTCTAATGCACGTTCAAGAGCAGTTATTTCAGGACCATAAAACCATTGTCCTCTTCCAGGGAATGGTTTTACCCATCCTCTTTTCACTGCTTCTTTAGTCATATCTCCTTCAAAAAATGTATCAAATTCATCACTAGTAGCTATTATTTCACCTGGTGTTGAATTTAACTTATAAGTAATATCTAGTTCTTCTCCACCTTCAAATTCTTCTTTTTTAGCTATTTTTTTAATAATTCTATTTACACTTTGTTTTCTAATAGTAGATTCATCTATATCTTTTATTAAAAAGCTAGCTTTATCATCTTTAACAGTTATGTTTTCTAATTGAGAATATTGTTTTGCTGAATCAAAATCAAAAGAATATTCTCCTTCACCAATGGGGATTGTAATTTTATATTCATCAATATGTAGTTTTCTTACACCTAAATGGTATTTTTTACCTAATAATTGACTTAAAGGATTTTTTAATCTAAGTAAACCATCGTGGGCTCTGGTTTTATGACCAGAATCAATAGTGAGATATAATGTATTTCCATCAAGATTCCAATCAGTTATTTTTGCAGCTAAGGATTCATCTGCATTTCCAAGTCCTTTTAAAAGTAAATCTTGATTAGCTTCATCAATAAATTTTTCTATATCTGATTCGGCTTCTGATGCATCTTTACTAAATGTCACAGTTCCTTTTAAGTTAAATCTCATATTGTTGTCTCCGTTTTTTTCTTTGTAATTAATTAATCGTTAGTAGAAACTATTATTTTTTCAGCAACTATTTCTGAAGCTATTAAATCATCTATTGTAGCTAAAAAGCTTCCTAAAGATTCACTTGAAATATTATATGTTATTTTATCATCATCATAAGATGATTCAATAAAATCTTTATTATCAATTTCTAAGCTTTTATAAATAGTTTCACAATTGTGTGAGTTATTATATTTAAGTTGGATTTTTCCATTAATTTTCATAATTCTCAACATTACAAAATATGTTTCTTAAGATATAATAATTTTATGTATTATTTATATTGGGGATGTGTTAAAATCTATTTTTAGTTTTCTATTTTTAATCTTTTTATAGCTATTATGAGATATTTTATTTTAAATAAGCTATTTCAATTCTCTTTTCAATATTTAATCAATTTATATTTTTTCACATACAAATATAGTTAGGATATTATTTCATAGTGTGGATATTTTTAGGGTAACATTTATTAATAACTAAAATAAAATAATTAAGTATTCTATATATTAATGCAATATATAATTTTTACATAGCTAATGTGGATATTAATTTAATAGCTATTTTTTAATCAAACATCTGTTTGATGATTATTATATTTGTTTTGGAGGAATTATTATGGTTCGTGCTTATACAAGAAGAGATTATATTAGAAAAACCCCTAATTCAAGAATCGTACAATATGATATGGGGAATTTACAAGAAGAATTTCCAGTTTCAGTAAGTTTAGCTGTTAAAAAACCTGCTAATCTTAGACACAATTCATTAGAAGCTGCAAGGATTGCTTCTAACAGATTAATGCAAAGAGCTGCTGGTAGATTAGGTTATCATTTAAAATTAAGGACTTATCCTCACCATATTGTAAGAGAAAACCCAATGGCTACTGGTGCAGGAGCAGATAGGGTACAAAGTGGTATGAGAAATGCTTTTGGTAAACCTATTAGTGTTGAAGCTATTGTAAAACCAGGTCAAAAAGTTATTACTATTGAAGTTCACCCTAAAAACTTTGAAGATGCTAAATTAGCTTTAAAAAGAGCTTCAATGAAATTTTCTGTTCCTTGTAGAATTGTTGTTGACAAAGGTCAAGAATTAGTTAAATAATTCCTTTGACTTTTACTTTTTTTTATTTTACTAAAATTTATTAATTATAAAAATCAAATTATACTTTATTAATATTGACATATTTATTTTATTTTGTTCATATTGTCAATTTTAAATATTTTTTCAAACCAAGAGGTTATGACATGTATGTTGTAAAATTTGAGGATTTAAATAAATCTGATATTGGAATTGCAGGTGGAAAGGGTGCTAATTTGGGAGAGCTCACTCAAGCAGGAATTCCTGTTCCACCAGGATTTGTAGTAACTGCAGAAACTTATCAAAAGTTTATGGAAGATGGTGGAATTAATAATAAAGTTATGGAGATTTTAGATCAAATTGATATTAATGATACTAAGGAACTTCAAGCAGCAGCTGAAGAAATTAAATCTCTTATTATCAAAACCCCTATTGCTGATGATATAACTACTTTTATTACTGAAGCTTATAATCAACTCTGTCAAAGAGTAGATGAAGATGATACTGATGTAGCTATTCGTTCTTCTGCTACTGCTGAAGATTTACCTGAAGCTTCTTTTGCAGGTCAACAAGATACTTTCTTACATGTTTCTGGAACTAAACAAGTAATTGAATATGTAAGGAAATGTTGGGCATCTTTATTTGAAGCAAGAGCTATTTTCTATAGAGAAGAAAATGATTTCGAACATTCAAAGGTTTATATTGCTGTTGTTGTTCAAAAAATGGCTAATGCAGATAAAGCAGGAGTAATGTTTACTGTAAACCCATCTACTGGTGAAGAAGTTGCATTAATTGAAGGATCATGGGGACTTGGTGAATCTGTTGTATCTGGAGATGTAACACCAGATAATTATATGGTTGATAAGAAGAATGATGAGATTATTAATGTTACTATTGCTGATAAAAAAGTAATGTATACTAATGATGAAGCTGGAACAAGTGTTAAAGTAGAAGTTCCTGAAGAATTAAGAGAAGAAAGGGTTTTATCAGATTCTGAACTTGTTGAATTAACTAATATGGGTAAAAAAGTACAAGCTCATTATGGAGAACCGATGGATACTGAATGGGCATTTGAAAAAGGAAAATTATTCTTATTACAAGCAAGACCAATCACTACTCTTGATAAAGAAACAGAAGTTACTGAAGATTCTGATGTTTCTGTTGATGGTGAAGTAATTGTTAGAGGTCTTGGTGCAAGTCCAGGTGTTGCTTCTGGTTTAGTAAAAATCATTAGAGACATTGATGAATTAGATAAAGTTGAAGATGGAGACATTATGGTTACAACAATGACCACTCCAGATATGGTTCCTGCTATGAGAAGAGCAGCAGGTATTATCACTGATGAAGGTGGAGTTACTTGTCATGCATCTATTATTTCTCGTGAACTAGGTATTCCATGTGTTGTAGGAACTGGTTCTGCTACTTCAACTTTAAAAGAAGAATCTGGTGTAACTTTAGATGGTAAAAAAGGATTGGTCTTTGAAGGTTTAACTGAAGTTAAAGAAGAAGCTCCTGTTGCAACAGGAAGTGCAGAGGCAGCTCCAATCATTACTGTTACTGAAGTTAAAGCTAATGTAAGTATGCCTGAAGCAGCTGAAAAAGCAGCAGCTACTGGTGCTGATGGTGTAGGATTACTTAGAACAGAACATATGATGTTAACTAGTGGTATTCACCCAGGTAAATTTGTAGATGAAGGTAGGGAAGATGAATTAATCAACACTATTGCAGATAATGTAAAAATTGTTGCTGATGCATTCTATCCAAAACCAGTATGGTACAGAACTCTTGATGCTCCAACAGATGAATTTATTACTTTAGAAGGTGGAGAAAATGAACCTCATGAACACAATCCAATGTTAGGATGGAGAGGTATCAGAAGAGAGTTAGACCAACCTGAAATTCTCAAATGTGAATTTAAAGCTATTAAAAAATTATACGATCAAGGATACACAAATCTTGGTATTATGATTCCATTATCACAAAGCCCAGAAGAGCTTAAAAAAGCTAAAGAACTTTGTGGAAGTATTGGACTTATACCTCATAAAGATGTTGATTTCGGTATGATGGTGGAAATTCCTGCAGCTGCTTTAACTATTGAAGATTATATTGCAGTTGGAATAGACTTTGTAAGTTTAGGAACAAATGATTTAACTCAATATACCTTAGCTGTTGATAGAAACAATGAGTTTGTAGCTAAACATTATACTGAAGAACACCCTGCTGTTATGAAGTTAATTGAAAGAACAATTAAAAAATGTGTAGAAGCAGGTGTAAAATGTAGTATTTGTGGTCAAGCAGGTAGTGTACCTCGTATTGTTGAAAAACTTGTTGGATATGGAATTACAAGTGTTTCATCTAATACTGATGCTGTAGCTGAAGTTAGAAAAACTGTAGCTAGAGCTGAGAAAAAATTAATTCTTGATGCTGCTCGTAAAAATCTTTAATTAATTTTTTCATATTTTTTCTTTTTTTTATTTTTATTAAATGTAGGTTATTTTATGGAAGAAAAACCAGTTTCTAAAGATTTAATTCTTAAAGAATTAGAAAATTTCCAATCTGAAGACTTAAAATATGGGGATGGAAGGATTTTATGTTCCATGTGTACTGAAGCCCATCCATTTGCTAAAAAAATCTACTGTGATTTTTTAGACTCAAATTTAGGTGATTATGGTCTTTTTAAAGGTAGTAAAAAAATAGAAGAATCAGTTATAAATTATATTGGAAAATTATTATCTGGAGATAAAGTTTATGGCAATATAGTTACTGGTGGTACTGAAGCTAATATAATGGCAATTAGAGCTGCTCGTAATCATGCAAGGAAATATAAAGGAATAACAGATGGTGAAATACTAATTCCAAAATCTGCACATTTTTCATTTAAAAAAGCAGCAGATATGTTAAACCTTAAAATCGTTGAATTAGATTTGGATAATAATTATAAAATTGATATAAATTCTATTAAAGAAAATATTTCAGATAAAACAGTAGCTATTGTAGCTATTGCTGGAACTACTGAATTAGGACTTGTGGATCCTATTGATAAAATATCTGAAATAGCCTTAGAAAATAATATTTATTTCCATGTTGATGCTGCTTTTGGTGGTTTTTTAATTCCATTTTTAAAAGAATTAGGATATGATTTTCCTGTTTTTGATTTCTCACTTCCAGGAGTCTGTTCTATAACAGTAGATCCTCATAAGATGGGATTAGCTCCAATTCCTGCTGGAGGAATACTATTTAGAAATCAGGAATATTTAGATGTTATAGCTATTGATTCTCCATATTTAACTGTTAAATCACAATCTACAATTGTAGGAACAAGATCAGGTGCTGCTTCAGCAGCTACTTATGGAATTATGAAATATTTTGGAAAAGAAGGTTATTCTAAATTAGCTAAAAATAT
>JABUVA010000050.1:0-3778 GCA_021442885.1 Methanobrevibacter sp.
CTGCTAAGTTAAATATTAATCTTGCACCAGCATCATATACTATTACTACTGAAACATCTAAAGGTGAGAAAAAATCAAACAATGTTCGTGTAATTTCAGTTGATCCAATTATACATGGTTCTGACATACAAGGATTTGTTAATAGAGATATTAATTTCACTGTTAACTTAGCATATCCTAATGGTGAGCCTATTTATGATCAAAATATTATAGCTAATATTAATAATAATAAATATGAAGCTAAAACTAATGAATATGGTGTTGCTACATTCAATATTAAAGGTTTAGATATTGGAAACTATACTATTAACTATCATTATGATGGTTATATTGGTTTCAATCCATGTAAAGGTTCAAATACTATCAAAGTTGTAAATTCAACTAGTATTTTTGTAGCAGATGATTTATATATAGTATATGGTAATAGTTCTAAGTTTCCTGTAACTTTATTAAATTTAACTGGCATTCCTCTTGCTGGCGAAGTAGTTACATTCTATATTAATGGTGTATCTTATAATAAAACTACTGATGAAGAAGGTATTGCTAAAATAAATATTAATTTAATGCCAGGTAACTATACAATTTCTTATACTTATTCAACTCCTGATAAAACAGATTATGCTTCAGGAAGTAATAGAATATTCATTAGTAAAAATCCAGGTCACCTTATAGCTAACAATACTGAAGTCAATTATGGTGAAAATATTCATTTTGTAGTTAACGGTTATGATTCAAATAATAAACCAGTTAACAATGCAAATGTTTTAATCACTGTTGATGGAAAAGATTATAATTTAAATTTAGTTAATGGTTCAGGTTATTATGATTTTAATCTTCCAGTAGGTGTTAATGAAATTTATTACCAATTTGATGATTTATTATATTCTTCTAATGTTGGAACTAATAATCTTACTGTAAAAGGATATAAATTAATTGGTAATGACATTACAGTATCTAAAGGTTCAACTTCTTTCTTTGAAGTTTTAGTAACTGATACATATGATAATCCTATATCTAATAAAGGTGTTGAGTTTACTATTTTAGGAAATACCATTACTAATAATACTGATGATTATGGTATTGCTAAAATTTTATTACCTTCCTTAACTGAAGATACTATTATTTCATATTGTTATTCAGAAAATAAAACATTTAAAGGAGAAAATAAAATATCTATTCGTCCAGATGTTGATTTTAAAGATATTATGATTGCATCTGTATGGTTAAAGAATTTTATTGAAGATAACTTTTTAGTTCCAGATTATGTTAATGTTGGAGGTACTGATTATACAACTGCTCAATTCTTATATATGCTTTCAGAAGTTACTGTAAGAATGTCTAGGGGTGAATTTTCAGGTAAAGTTTCAGTAGTTGATGTTCAAGATCCTATTAATCCTTCATCTAGTACTGTTCAAGGAAATCTTTATACTTACTCTGATTTAGCATCAAATATTATAGATTTCATTAAGAATAATGGTATTGCACCAGATTCAATGGACACATCTATTGGTAAATCTGGATATGATCCAATTGTTTATGCTCTTACACGTGTTGTTGCATTCTATTATAACAATGGAGTTTTACCAAGTTATGTATCTTTAAAATCTGCATCAAGTGTAATTCCTTATAGTGTATTAGATGATGATAATACAATTGCTGATGTAAGTCCTTATTTAGACCCTACTAAGAATTGTCAAGTTAACGATGAAAGAATTCAAGCCTTAGCTTCAAAATTAACAAGTGGTAAAACTAGTGATTGGGCTAAAGCAGTAGCAATCTATAATTATGTTAGGGATACAGTTTCATATTCATTCTATTATAATAGTAGATATGGTGCGTATAATACTTTATTCGTATCTGGAACTGCTAACTGTTGTGATCAAGCTAATGCTGTAATCGCATTATTCAGAGCTGCAGGATTACCTGCTAGGTATGTTCATGGAACTTGTTATTTCTCTACTGCTCGTTATGGACATGTATGGGCACAAGTTTTAATTGGAGATACATGGGTAGTAGCAGATCCTACAAGTAATAGAAACTCATTAGGAATTGTTGTTAACTGGAATAATTATAATTATGATTTGCATGGTAAATACCGTGAATTACCCTTCTAATTATTCCTTTTTTTTTCTTTTTTTTTAGTAATTATTTTATAATACTTATCATATAATATATTAATGTAGAGAAAGCTATGTTAGGGTTATTATGAATGATAAGATATATAAAAAAGTGGCTGTTGGTGGTACTTTTGATAAATTCCATAATGGTCATAAGAAACTTTTAAAGACTGCATTTGATTTGGGTAATTATGTAGAAATTGGTGTTACTTCTGATGCTTTTGCTAGTGTTAAAGGAGATATTACCTCTTGTTCTGAAAGAATTGCTAATATTAAGTCTTTTTTTCATGATAAATCTAACTTTCATATAATGCCATTAGATGATGCTTATGGGACAACTATTTTTGATCCTAAGTTTGATGCTATTGTTGTTAGTGAAGAAACAGAACCAACAGCTATTAAAATCAATAAAATTCGTATTACTAAGAATATGAAACCTTTAGATATTATTGTTGTTAGTTTTGTTTTAGCAGAGGATGGAAATCCAATTTCTTCTACAAGAATTAGAAATGGTGAAATTAATAAATTTGGTGAAATTTTAAAATAAACCGATATGTTTATATCTGCATTTCGACATATTATATAATATAATATTTAAGAGGTATTATTATGGCTGTAAAAATTAATAGTGATGTATGTGGACATATAGACAATTGTCCTGTACAAGGTTTATGCATTAAAATTTGTGAACAGGATGCTTTAATTGAAGAAGATGGTGATGTGAAAATCATTGCAGAAAACTGTGATGATTGTGATCTCTGTATTCAAAATTGTCCTAATCAAGCTATAACTAAAGCATGAGGGTTTAAAATGTTCACCGTTAGGAGAGATGGGGAAGAAATAAGGGTTTTAACTCATGATAATGATAATTGTATTAGTTGTGGGTTATGTGTTGGAACATGTCCAACTGACTCTTTAAAACTAGGCCCAATTGTGCCGATAGCAAGAGGACTTATTGACTTGGAAAAAGTATCTATTAATAAAGACAGTTGTGTTTTATGCGGATTATGTTCTGTTTCATGTCCATTTAATGCTATGTCTCTTGTTATAAACAGTACTGATATTAAAGACTTAGAAAACTATCCGAAATGGGAAACTCTTGCTATTGTAGATGAAGATGATTGTATTTACTGTGGAAGATGTTATAATGTTTGCCCACAAGATTCTATTTTATTTGAAAGACAGTTACCTGCACGTGATGAATTTGTAAGAGGTATAATTGAAATTAATGATGAAGATTGTATCTTCTGCAGAATGTGTGTAGAAATGTGTCCTGCACAAGCTATAGAAGTACAATGCAATCCTTCTGCAAGTAATGAAGTTTTAGATAATGTTATTACTGTTGATAAATCTAAATGTGTTTATTGTGGTGTTTGTAAAAGGGCATGCCCTGAAGGAGCAATTCAAGTTATATGTTCTACTTGTATGGAATCTGATGATTTTATCATCCCTCCTGTTACTGGTGAAACAAGCATTATTGAAAATACCTGTGTAAATTGTTCATGGTGTGCCGAAACTTGTCCTAAAGACTGTATTGATGTTGTAAAACCATTTTCTGGAGCTATTGAATTAATTGAAACTGATGAAGCTAAATGTAAAGGTGAATCATGTCATGCATGTCAAGATGTGTGTTCATGTAATGCTATTGAAATTATTGATAA
>JABUVA010000050.1:3785-11344 GCA_021442885.1 Methanobrevibacter sp.
ACCAATCCTACATTTTGTAATTTATGTGGTGCTTGTGTTCCAGCATGTCCGCAACATATTAGGCACATTAATAGAACTTCCATGAAATTAACTAATATTAATTCTAAAGCATGGAAAGAAATTTTAAACAAAATTATAGATTAATCTTTTTTTTAAAAAAATTAAAAATGAGGAGTTTTCTCCTCTAAATTTTATTTATTACATAATCTCTTTCTTTTGTTAGTGTTTTATTCATACTATCTTGAGTAGTTTGACTAATATGGGATATGTAATTTCCCACTACTAATATGATTATTAATAGCCCACCAATTATTAATATTAATTCTGCACTACTTTGACCACTTTCATCCATTCATTCGCCCCATTTGGTACGATTGTTATCAACTGATGTTCTTACGTCTTGTATGTCGTCACCTGCAGTTATTGTTACTTCACTTTTTGTCATGTAATGTCTATAAATTAATAGAGCAAAAATAGCTATTACTATTACTCCTCCAAAAAGCAAAATGTATTCTGCAGCACCTTGTCCGGAGTTATCCATATTAATTTTTTTTAAAATATTCATATTTTCACCAGTAGTAATACTTATATTTTATATTATATTAATATTACTATTTTTTAAAAAAGTATTACTTATTTTTGAAAACAATTGCAATAATTGGGGTAAATTATATTAAAAAACATATATATTTATTAATACCATTCTATATAGTTTAAAATGAACATAACTTATAAGTTATTACAGATGGTGAGAATGTGGGAAGAACAGGAAAATTAATACTTGGTTTAATATTTTTCATTATTGGTGTGTTCATTGCATATGAATCATATGCCAATAATCTTATTGATCTTATATTAGTATTAGGAATTATTATTACATTTATAGGAATTGTATTTATTGTTATGTATCTAATAGACTCTTCAGCAGATCAAACTCGTGCTTTATTTAAAGAATATATAGAAAAAAAATCTAATTTAAATCTCTCTGAACTTAATATTTCAGGTCAGAAATCTGAAGATTCTCAGGAAATAAATAGGCCTTTAAAGATTAGAAAAGAGTTTAATGATTATGATGATGAATATTATGAAGAAGATATGATTTATGTTCAACATGATGATGAAGTAGAAGAAAGAGATCATAGTACTATATTAAAACCAAGAAAAATTGAAGAGGAAACTAACTTTGGAGATAGTCTTGAATTTACTCCAAATTATGATAAACCAATTAAGATTACTAGAACTCCTAAAAAACGGAAAAAAAGCTTTTTTGATGATGAATTTCCTCCATTTGAAGTAGTTGAAGATAAATCAGATAGTATTAAACAGGCACTTTCTGAAGAGCCTAAAGATATTACTCCTAATTTGAATCCACCTAAGGAACAACCTTCTAAAGACATAAAAATTGATATTAATAATCCTGAGTCATTACCTATTCCTAAAATGTTAAATAGTTGTATTATAGCTAATAATGAAGTTATTACTACAGATGTAGCTTTTGAAAAATTAGCAGAAAATATTAAAAAAGAAGTTATGTTAGAAATCCCATCTTTAAATGATTTATCTGATAGATTATTATCTCACATTCCTACAAGTTATTCAAGAGTTATTATTGAAGATTTTGATGTTTCAGATATGGCTTATATGATTCTTATTGTATCACTTATTAAACAAGGTGTAAGAATTAAAACACTATCTAATGTAAATACAATTAATTTTATTGTTGATGATTCTTCTGCAATGATTCTTTCTAATGGAAGAAAAACTAATGATTTAGAATATGGTGCTATTTATAATGATAGAAGTGCTTTATCTGAAATTAGAGCATCATTTGAAAAATCATGGCTTTTAGCTAATGATCTTGACCAAGATACAGTTTTAAAATTTATGGAAGTGGAGGCATAATAAAATGGAATTAAGGTGGTTAGGCCATTCTGCATTTGAAATAATAAGTGATGAGAATGTAAAAATTTTGATTGATCCGTTTATAAGTAATAATCCCTCATGTTCGGTTCCTGTTGAAGAGTTAAATCCTGATATAATATTAGTAACTCATGGACATGCAGATCATTTTGGTGATGCATTAGAAATTGCTAATACTACTCATTCACCAGTATCAGCAATTCACGAAATATCATTATTCTTATCAAAACAAGGAATTAACACTATTGGTGTAAATATTGGAGGTTCTTTTGTTTTTAAAGGAATTAAGTTTACAATGTTAGATGCTAAACATTCTAGTGATTTAGATATTGTTGAAGAAACAGTACCTGGTGGTTCTGCAGCAAGTTTTCTAATAACATTAGAAGATGGAACTAAAATATTCCATGCAGGAGATACAGGCTTATTTGGAGATATGAAAACAATAATTGGTGAGATATATAAACCTGATATTGTATTAGTCCCAATTGGAGATAAATTTACTATGGGTCCATTTGAGGCAGCTCTTGCAACTAGGTGGTTTGATCCAAAAGTAGCTATTCCAATGCATTATAATACTTTTCCACCAATTGAACAAGATCCTTCTGTATATTCAAACTTTGTAAATCAACTTAATCCAAATATTGATGTTGTTATTTTAAATCCTGGAGAATATTTTGAATATGAAGGAGAAAAAGAAGAATAATTTCTTCTATTTTTTATTTTTATCCAAATATCTTTTTCTTTGATGATATTCCTCATCAATGTCACATTTTCCAGCAGGTAGTACTCTAACAATATCATCTAAGTTTAATAATTCATCTTCGTTAATTTTATGTAGAATTTTTTTAGCTATTGCTTCTTTTTTTGTATATCCTGGTTTTAAGACAATGTAGTTATTAGAGTGTGCTTCAAGTGATTCTACTGGTCCTGCCATTATTCGTTTTCCTTCATAGTCTACAATTCCAACAGCTATTTGGACTTTTGCACTTCTAACATAATTCCTATTTCCACGTATTATAAATGATCCTTTTGCTACAAATTCTCCTGACTCGGGGGTTTTTGAAACTTGGTCTGGATGAACCCAATAAACATCTTGTGTAGAGAAACCTTTCGACCAAGCAGATGAAAATGTTGCAGCAAAACTTGCTGATTGTTGAAGGGTATTTTCATTTAATTCATCACCTTCAAGTTTAACAACGATTGAACTTGCACCATGTATATCTGCATGCATATAAATATCATTATTATCCAAATATTTCTTAACAACATCTTCATTTGTATTAGCGTCACGACCACCAATGACTAAAATGTTATCTGGAGTAATAAACCAACGAAGTTTTTCAAACCATTTAAGATTTTTCTTAACTCTTTTTTTAGGATACATTACTTTTTCCATTTCAATATCCTTTTTAGCTTTAATTTTTTTAAGCTGTTTTTTGGTATTTTCAATAGCTATTAATGCTCCTTTTATTTTCTTTTTAGCTTTTTTAGCTTTCTCATAATAAACTTCAGCATTTTCAGGAACTTTTAGATGAGGGTCTATGTTTATTTTAACATTATTTATGTCTAAAGTTAGATTTCCAAGTTTATCAATACTTTCATAAATTTCAGCTCCATCAATTCCATCTTTTTTAGCTTTTTTCAAAGTTTTTCCAATTTCT
The DNA here is from genome assembly GCA_021442885.1 of Methanobrevibacter sp. Taxonomy (GTDB): domain Archaea; phylum Methanobacteriota; class Methanobacteria; order Methanobacteriales; family Methanobacteriaceae; genus Methanocatella. The sequence continues at coordinate 7,367 of JABUVA010000050.1, forward strand.
TTAAAAGAGTAGTCATTATTCCTAGCATTGTTAACAACATTCATCATATTTTCAATTGCACCATAGTTAGAATAAATTATCTCTCCTTTATTTTGGCAAGTTTCAATTGTATCCTCAAAATTAGCTAGTGTTTCTTCTTGTAACTTTAATCTTTTTTCATACTTGCCTACCTTTTTATTCCAGGCAGCTTCTTTATAATCTTTAAGCCCAGTATTAATTTTTTTAGAATAAAATTCATCACAAGCTTCATTAAAGCTATTAAAGTATTCTTTACTACAACTAGTGTATTGATCTAAATTTAAGGGAACAACATTTTCTTTTTTATCACATTTAACAATTTGCGGTTTAAAATTATCATTTTTTAAATCTTCAAAGATGGTTAACAAACTATTATAAAGCTTTTCAACATCATTTTCAGTTAAACTACTTGCTTCTTTATTTTTATCAATGTCTTTAGCTCTTAATATTATTTCTTCAGCATATAAACTACCTAATCCACTTCTAGCTAAACTTCTAACAACATCACTATCTGATTCTTTAAGTAAATTTTTTAAATCATCTAATGTTGCACTTACAGGATTTATTCCTCTTTCAGGAGGAAATGTATATTCCTGTTTTGAACTTATATCTCTTGAACTTGATTTTTTTCTTTTAAGTGGTAAAATGATATTATCTTCTTCATCTAAAAGAATGATGTTTCCTTTATCAAATAATTCAACAATTATTGTGTAATATTGTTCTTTTTTAACTTTTATCTCAACAACCCGGTCAAAATTATGTTGTTTTACACTAACTACATTAGCTCCTTTTATTCTTTTTCTTAAAAGCATAGGAAATGTTGGTGGTTGAGTTGGATTTTCTAAAGGATATTGGCTTGTGTGCATACGAACTCCACATTGCATTACCACATCTACACGTCCAGTTCCAGGAACATGGAATCTAATAACGATTGTATCATCCATTGGTTGAAATGATTTATCAACACGAGCATTCTCTAGTAAATCATTCAATTCATCCGTTATTGTGTAAATATCAACATTTGACATTGTTTTCATTATTTCACCATTTTATTTTTAATACGATATTTTATATATTATGATTTAGATAATATTTATAGTATATTTTATATTTAATTAATTTTGGAGGATTCTAATGGATACTACTATTAAAGTAACTACTATTCACATAATTTTTGGTATTTTGTCAGCATTTGTTTCATTAGCAATTACTATTGGTTGGTTAGGCTTTAAAAATGATGTCCTTGCAGCAATATTGCCATTTATTATTCTTTATCTAGTTGGTCAGTTATGTCAAAGAATATTTGGTGATGAAGTTAGTGGATTTTCTCAATGGTTATGGGATGGAATTGCACCATTTTATTTCACCTGGTTGATTGCATTCATAATTTTATTTAACTATTCAGCATTACTTTAAAAACACTTTTTTTTAAAACTTATGTATAGAAAATCCAAAGCATTAATATTACTAATGCTGATATGAAAAGCACTGGAGCAGCTATTTTACTTACAGCAACAACAGAACTAATAGTTGATATTAATTCTGTAGAGTTATTAGGACCAAATGTTTTAATATTCTCTATTTTTTCGGTTCCAGTAGCTACTTCTACTTCTTCTAAATCCTTCAATGAGTTATTTATAGTTTCTTTAACATATTCGATAATTTCTTCTCTTTTATTTATACCTACAGGATTATATCCTCTAGCTAATGCATTAACATAATGTGTATCAGTAGTCATAACTTCAAGATTATCAATATCTAAATCTTTACAAGCATCCATTATCTCTTGTCTAAAACCAATCTCCATATTATTGGAATCAAAAAGTATATATGAAGTTTTTTGATTATCCACTTCAATTGTCATTACTTTTAAACCACTTTGACCAACACCATTGGATTTATCTAAATCTCCCATATCATTATAAGAACAGCCAACTTTTATTTCTGAAAATTCTTTTTTAGCTTCAATGTCATTAATCAATTCAATAATTTCAAATACTTCATTATTTCCAGGAAGCACCTCACCACTTTCAGCTGTAAAAGAGTTATGACAATCTACTATTATAGAATCATCAACATGGAACTTACATAAACTCTGTGTCATCATAGTAAGACCTACACCAAAATCAATATCATCACTACCATTTGGTGCAAGAGTATTTAACATAACCATTCCTTTATTAAAAAATTGAATACCAACTTTTGCAGTGTCATTTTCATATCTTTCAAATTTACTAGCTTTGTCTGCATACTCAGCTTTTTCAAGACCGTTTTTCACTGCTAATTTAATTTTATCAATTTCTTTTACAGCAACAGGGTTGAAATCATGTGTTGAAGGTCCATGAGCAACCATTGTAAAGTTTTCAAATTCATTAGCTAATATTGTTGGCATATTAGAACCACCAATATTTCCTAAAGGCCCAGGATGAACACAAGGAGTAATAAAAAGTGATTTTAATTCATCAGAATTCTTCTTTTTAAAGCTTACAAAACTAACTATAGTACTAATAGATTCTCCCATATGTTCAAATATATTTTCAAGAGAATTAGAACCTTCTCCCATATGTGCTAAAAATAAACTAAGGAGATCAAGAAGTCCAATACCAAGATTTCTCTTCATAGGAGATTCAATAACTTTTACAAATGAATAAATAGCTATTATTAAAATAATACTTCCTACAACAAGTTTTAAAGCGATAGCAGTAAAATCAGTATTGGTGAATACTGTAACATTGGATAAAAATGAAAATATAATATATATAGCAAGTATTAATAATGGTTGAAATGTAGCAACAATAGCAGATTTATAAAAACCAATTTTAGCAACAACCCATAAAATTAAAGTATTAAGGCCGAAAATTAGTACACATCCAAAAATAAGAATGTTGGCAATAATATTTGCATGAATTAAAACTCCAATAATAGCTCCAATAATTAGAATAACACATAAAAATGTCATTGATAACAATGATAAGAACATAGAATGTTTTAATTTAAAGTTAATTCCATGTAGTGAACGAAGTCCCTGTTGTCTTATAACTCCACTTATTGTAGAGCTGATAGCTAGTACTATAAATCCAAAACTACCTCCATATAAGATTTGTTCAACAGCTCCAATTTTATAAATGGGGTTTATTAAAAAATAGGCAGCCCCAGTAATAAAACTAATGAAAATCATAGTTAAAATGGAGTTTTTTGTTTTTGGAAGGCTTGTAAGATACTTTGATAGTCCTGCCACATTACTCATACTTGACATACTTGTTTTACCTTTTCAATTTTTTATACTATTATAATATTTAGAATGACAAATTTATAAATATTTTTCTTTTAAAAACTAGGTTATTACTAATTTATTATTAATTTCTAAAATTAACATATTTTTTAGAATATTGTCACTTAACTTTTAAAAAACTTTTTTAAACTAAAATATATAATACAATATTAAGGTGAAGAAATGATTGAGATAAATGTTCCTGTTAATGATGATTTAACAAAACTTAATGCTGGTGATGTAATTAGTTTAACTGGTACAATTTTTACTGCACGTGATCAAGCACATAAAAGACTTTTAGAAGAGGGAACTCCTATTGATATTGAAAACACAGCTATTTTCCATGCTGGACCAATCATAACTGAAGATAATGGAAATTATGAAATGATAGCTATTGGTCCTACTACTTCAATGAGAATGAATCCATATCAAGCAGATGTAATAGCTATGGGGCCTAAAATTATTATTGGAAAAGGAGGAATGGATGATACTGTTAGAGAAGCTTTAAAACAACATAATGCAATTTATGTTGTTGCAACAGGTGGATGTGCTGCATTATATGTTGATGCTATTGAAGAAATTGAAGGTGTTAATTGGCTTGATTTAGGAATGCCTGAAGCTATGTGGCAATTAAAAGTTAAAGACTTTGGACCTCTTATAGTAGCTATGGATAGTAAGGGTAATAGTCT
>JABUVA010000051.1:0-4503 GCA_021442885.1 Methanobrevibacter sp.
GAACAAAACAAACACCATTTATTAACAATATCAGAAGACTTTTTGAAAGAGCCACTTTTTTAAATACTTTTACTGATTTGTGGTTGTTTATATTCTAGTTTGAAAAATAGTATTGGATTTTTATTTTTTAGAGTAAATAGAGTGGATTTTAATATAATAATAATTATTATGCTATTTTATATGAAAAATAAAAATAAACAGGTATTTATTAAAAATATACATATTCATTTTATATTTTTAATTAATATTATACTAAAAATCTATTTAGAATTTTGAACAATCATTTTTAAAACAAACCTTTATTAATATCTTTATACATATTTATTTCTAATATTCATAATAACCTAAGGTTATATTTTAACTATGGTTCTTTGTTTTATTATGGGCAAATCATTTTAATTCAAATTCTTGAATATTATATCCTAATTCTAGAGGGATATTTTGAGCAGAGGGAAAAAACCAAAGTGGATTGTCAATATTGCTATTGAGAGGATGAATATCCTTTTTGAAAATGCTGAAAAGCAATTTCATCAACATCCTGAGAGATCTGATAGGTATGTTGAAATGGCTAAAAAGTTATCTACTAAATACAATACTAAAATTCCTAAAAAGTGGTCTAGAAGGTATTGTAGGAAGTGTAATTGTTTCCTTTGCTATGGCCATAATTCTACCGTCCGGCTAATTAATAATCAAATTAATATTTTTTGTGGTGAATGTGGTCATGTTATGAAAATTCCTTATCAAAGGGAGAAAAAAATGAAGAGGAGAGCTAAATTTGATTCAAAACAAAAAAGAACTGATGAATAGAGCTCTTTCTGCTATGACAATTAATATTGGAAAAGCTGCGGTTAATGACAATGTTATTGAAGAAATTAAGCGTCAGTTAAAAGATAATGAAATTGTTAGACTAAAATTTGCAAAAAATATAGCTAAAAATAAAGATGATTATATTAATGACATTACTCTTAAAACTAGAGCTAAGCTCGTAGATGTTAGGGGAAATGTTGCTATCATTTATAAGAAAAAGCCTTAAACATTGCTTAAATTTAGAGTTACGGGTCTTTAAAGGCCTTAAATTTACAGTTGATTAAGAGGCCATTATTTAATTAAAATATTGGAGAATTAATATGACTACTGTATTTGATGTACCTGCAGAAGTGTTAATTGACACTGTTGCAGAAGAATTTAAAAACAATGATAAAATCAACCCTCCAGCATGGGCTAATTTTGTAAAAACTGGGGTTCATAAAGAAAGAAAACCTGAAAACCCAGATTGGTGGTTTATTAGAGCTGCTTCTATTTTAAGAAGAGTTTATATGGATGGTCCTGTTGGTGTTATAAGTTTAAGAACTTTCTACGGTGGTAAAAAAGACCGTGGTGTTCGTCCTGAATCTTTTAGAAAAGGTAGTGGTGCTGTTATTAGAACTGCTTTACACCAATTAGAAGATGCAGGTTATGTTGAGAAAGTTGAAGGTGGAAGGGTTGTTACTCCTGCTGGAAGATCTTTTTTAGATAAAATTTCTGGAGAAATCATTAAAGATATTCCTGAACTTGAAAAATATTAAATACAATTGGAGAGTTTGATATGAGCGATCTTGATGAAATACGTCGTAAGAGAATGGCTGAATTACAAGCACAACAAGAGGCTTCACAGCAACAAATGCAAATGCAAGCTCAACAGCAAATGCAACAACAGGAAGCACAAGCCCAATTAGAGGCACAAAAGAGACAAATATTGTCTCAGATTTTAACTTCAGAAGCACGTAATAGGTTAGCTAATTTAAGATTAACTAAACCTGAGCTCGTTCAACAAATTGAACTTCAACTTATTCAATCAGCTCAAGCAGGTAGTCTTAGAGGTAAAGTTACTGATGAACAGTTAAAAGTACTTCTTCAACAGATTGCTGGGCAGAAAAGAGAAATGAAGATTACAAGGAAATAGTTTTAAATGAAAGCTTGTGTTTTATATAGTGGAGGTAAAGACAGTTCATTAATTGGTGTGACTTTACAGAGATTAGGTTTTGATGTAGAGTTATGTACAGTTAATTTTGGTGTTTATGATTCTTTTATTCCTGCAAGTCTATCAGCTAAGGCTCTTGGATTTACACATAAGGTTATTCAACTAGATTTTTCAATTTTAGATAAAGCTTGTAATATGATTATTGAGGATGGTTTTCCTAATGGTGGTATTAAGTTTCTTCATGAAAATGTAGTTGAAGAGGTAGCTGGTAAATTCGATATTGTTGCTGATGGAACTCGTCGTGATGATAGAACTCCTAAACTTAATAAAAATCAGATTAGGAGTCTTGAGGATAGAAAGGATGTTCAGTATATAAATTTAGACAGTTTTGGTTTTAAAACTATTAAAATGATTACTTCTAATTTATTTGAAGTTTCTCATGAAAGAAGTAATAAGGATAATAATTCTGATTATGAGGTTGAAATTAGAACTTTAATTGATGATAAAGGTGGAGATTCATCTGGAATCTTTCCTGAGCATTATCAAACTCGTGTTATTGGATATAAATAATGATTATTGTATAAAGGTGAAATAATGAGTAGAAATAAACCATTAGCCAAAAAATTAAGGATGGCTAAAGCAACTAGACAAAACAGAAGAATTCCAATCTGGGCTTATGCTAAGACAAATCGTAAACTTAGTTACAGACCTAAACCTAGACATTGGAGAAGAAACAGTCTTAAACTTTAAGGGGGATTTTTTATGGAAAGAGTATATACTATTCCGCTTAGAAATGTTAAAAATGTCAAAAGGACTATTAGAGCTCCTAGGGCTATTAGAGAGGTACAAAATTTCTTAACTAAACATATGAAAGCTGAAGAAGTTAAATTAGATGAATCTATTAATCATATGATTTGGGCTAGAGGAATTCAAAAAATACCTTCTAAAATTACAGTTAAAGCAGTTAAAGATGATGATGGTGTTGTTGAGGCAACTTTAGCAGAATAATCACATTTTTATTATGCTTGAATATTAATTAAGAGTCTAAAGGTGATTACCATGTTAAAAAGAATTGATATTGTTGGAAATCCTAATGTTGGAGTTTTTATATTAGCAACAGATGATGTAGCTATAGCACCATATAATCTTTTAGATGATAAAGTAGATATCTTAAAAGAAGCATTAGAAGTTGATGTTTTTAAATCTTCAATAGCTGGTAGTAACCTTATTGGATCTTTATCTGTAGCTAATTCAAATGGTATTGTTGTATCACCACATGCATTAGATAAAGAAATTAAACTACTTGAAGATTTAGGATTAAATGTAGCTAAAATCCCTGGAAATTATACTGCTGTTGGAAATATTGTTGCATGTAATGATAATGGAGCTATTGTAAGTCCTTTCTTAGAAGATGAAGCTATTAATGTTTTAGAAAGTACTTTAGATGTTGATGTTCAACCTTCATCTATGATTGGTAGTGACATTATTGGTTCATTAATTACTGTAACTAATAAAGGATTTTTAATAGGTAGTGAAGCTACTGAAAGTGAAGTTGATTTCGCTTGTGAAACATTTGGTGTTGATGGTAATATTGGTACTGTAGGACATGGAATTTCTTTAGTTGGAGCATGTTGTTTGGCTAATAGTCATGGTGCTATTGCAGCTAAAGAGAGTACTGGTCCTGAAATGGCTAGACTTGAAAATTCATTAGGCTTTTTAGATGATTTTTAAATTAAACTTCTGAGGTACAAAATATGATAACAAAAATTTACAGAGTTAAAGGTACTTTTGTAATGGGTGAGGAAAATAGTATTTTTATCAAAGAATATAAGGCTACTAATGAAGCTGAAATCGAAGAAAAAATATATGAACGTTTTGGAAGCAAACATGGCCTTAATAGAAACCAAATTTCTATTGATGAAATTACTGAGATTGCTCCTGAAGATGTTACTGACCCAATTTTAAAAGAAATTCTATAAATACTTGAAAAGAACAATACTTATTATACAAATAAAAAGTAGGTGTAATTTATGGAAGATCAGCAAAATTTAGAAGAAATAGTAAATCAAATAAATACATATAATCAACAAGCAGAATTAATTCAACAACAAATTGAATTAATACGAGCATCTATAGCTGAAGTTGATACTTTAAATAATACTTTAGATGATTTAAAAGGTAAAGATTCCGTTGAAGCATTTGTACCTGTTGGTGCAGGTTCTTTTATTGAAGGTAATCTTAAAAATACTGATAAAATTATTATAAGTATTGGTGCAGGTTATGCTCTTAAAAAAGATGTTGAAGGAGCAAAAGAAATTATTGCTGGTCAAAAAGAAGACTTGCAAGAAAGTTTAGATAAGATGCTTGCTAACTTACAACAAGTAACTGATATGGTTGGTATGTTAACTAATCAAGCTAATCAGTTAAGTGCAGCTGCACAAAACCCAATGGGTGGATATTAAATTTATTTTAATTTCCCATTTTTTTCTTTTTTTTAAATAGCTATTTTTAACTTTAACAGGCTTTTTAAGTAATTATTTAAT
>JABUVA010000051.1:5210-10001 GCA_021442885.1 Methanobrevibacter sp.
AGAATCTTCTGGTGGAATATTTTCTTTTATTCGTGAGAAAACAATTTCTGAAAAACATGTTGAAGACATCTTATGGGAACTTGAAATGGGTCTTCTTGAAGGAGATGTAGCTATGGAAGTAGCTACTAATGTTGTTGAGTCAGTTAAAAATGATCTTGTTGGTAAAAAGATTAAAAGAAGTAATGATATTACTGAATATACTTTTAATGCACTTAAAGATGCTGTAGCTGATATTATTGATATTCCTGGAAAGTCTATGACTGAAATGATTGAAGAGAAAAAAGCTTTAGGAGAACCTCTTGTTGTAATGTTTGTTGGTATTAATGGAACTGGAAAAACTACAACTATTGGTAAATTAGCTAATTATTATCTTAAAAAGGGTTATGATCCTGTAATAGCTGCAAGTGATACTTTTAGAGCTGGAGCTATTGAACAAGTTACTTATCATGCTGATAATGTTGGTGTTAAAATTATTAAGCATCAAAAAGGTTCTGATCCTGCAGCTGTTGCATTTGATGCTGTTGAACATGCAAAAGCTAAAGGTAAAGAGCTTGTTTTAATTGATACTGCTGGTAGGATGCAAACTAATACTAATCTTATGGATGAGATGAAGAAAATTAAAAGAGTTTCTAAACCTGATTTAGTTGTTTTTGTTGGTGATGCTCTTACAGGTAATGATGCAACAGAACAGGCTGTTAAATTTAATGATGCTATTGATGTTGATGGTGTTATTTTAACTAAAGCAGATGCTGATAGTAAAGGTGGTGCATCTCTTTCTATTGGTTATGTTATTAAAAAACCTATCCTATTTTTAGGTATGGGTCAAGGTTATGATGATATTAAGGAATATGATGCTGATTGGATGTTAGATCAGCTATTTTCAGAAGATGAAGAGGAAATAGCTATTGAGGAGTAGTTCTTTATAGCTATTTTTTAATAATCATTGCCTAGGCAAATACTTAATATTAAACCTTGCTTAGGCATTTAATTATTTAATTTTGCTTTATAGTTTAAACTATCAATTTTTAACCAAAACTTTTATAAATGATGTTGTTAAATAGTATATTGATAGATGTAACACACACCTATTATTTCAAAAATTAGGTTTTTCTATTTCCTAATTTTTGAAGTGTAGTTACTTAAAAATTTGTATAAAATATTTTAAGATGTGCTTAGGATATAAGAAATTTTTTCAACCCCTCCAAAATATGCTTATTTTAATTTCTTATGTTTTGGGTTCAACTAATATTTTATCCTCCTTTTTTTATTAAAAATTTCATTTTAGCTATTTTTTAAAATTTTTTAATTAACACTTGCTTAGGCAAATATCTAATAAGAAAACTTGTATAGGCATTTAATTGATTTATAGTAATTTATATCAAAAATAACCCATTATTAATCGAAACCTTTATAAGTAATGCTGTCAAATATTATATTAACTGATGTAGAACACATCGGTAAATTCAAAAATTAGGTTTTTCTATTTTCCTAATTTTTGAAATTTGTTAAACATGAAAAATTCGTATAAAATATTTTAAGATGTGCTTAGAACATAAGAAATTTTTTATGAACCCCTCCCAAAGATTTGTTTTAGTTCTTATGTTTTGGGTTCAACTAATATTTTATCCTCCTTTTATTTAAAATTCTATTATTATTTAAGTACTATAAATCACAAATATTATTTTTGATTAATATTTCTTCATTAATTGTGGTATGTTTAATAATATTTAGGGGTAAATTTTTATGGTTGAGACTAAAAGTAAGTGGAATAGTAATTTTGCTTTTCTAATGGCTATGATTGGTTCTGCTGTTGGTTTAGGTAATATTTGGAGATATCCTTATGTTCTCTACTCTAATGGTGGTGGTTCATTTTTAATTCCATATATTATAGCTATTGTTGTATTAGGATTTTCATGTGTTTTACTTGAATATGCTGTTGGTTATAAATTTAAAACTTCTTTATTAGATATTTATTATAGAATTAATAAGAAATTTAAATTATTTGGATGGTTTGTAGTACTTATTTGCTTTTTGATTTTAACTTATTATTTGTGTATTGTAGGTTGGGATCTAATTTATCTTTGTTTAAGTTTTTTTAAAGGTTGGGGTGCTAATCCTAATGCTTATTTTGCTACTTCTATTTCAAATCCTAATGGTCATCTTGGTGGTATTTTTGATATAGTTCCTATTGTTTTTGTTTCTTGTTTGATTATATGGGTTATTACATGGTATATTTCTCATAAAAATATTAATGATGGTATTTCAAGACTCTGTAATATTTTTATTCCTTTCTTATTTATTGTTATAATTGGAATAGCTATTTATTCTCTTACATTAAAAGGGGCTTCAATTGGACTTGCTAATATGTTTACTCCTGATTGGAGTCAATTACTTAATTTGAATATTTGGCTAGCTGCTTTTGGACAGGTTCTATTTTCATTATCTATTGGTATGGGAATAGCTATTACTTATTCAAGTTATATTGATGAGGATGTTAGTTTAACTAAAAATGCAGCTACTGTTGTTGTTTCTAATTCTGCTTTTGAAGTTATTAATGCTGTAGGTGTTTTTTCAATTTTAGGTTTTATGTCTTTTATGTCTGGTAGTCCTTTTGATAGTTTGATTGTTGATGGTACTAGTTTAGCATTTGTTGCATTTCCAATGGTATTTAATATAATGGGTGGTGTTGCTTATATTATAGGTCCTCTTTTCTTTTTCTGTATTTTAATTGCAGGTATTACTTCAGCTGTTGCAGTTCTTGAAACAATGGTTTCATCATTTATTACGGAGTATGGATTTTCTCGTAAAAAGGCTGTAACTATTCTTTGTATTATTGGATTTTGTATTACTTCACTATTTACTACTGGTTTAGGTAGCTTTATATTAGGAATCTTTGATAGGATTTTAAATAATTTTGCTATTATTTTAGCAGCTATTTTAGAGTGTATTATTTTTGGTTGGTATTATAAAATTGATGATTTAGTTGATGTGTTAAATAAAAACTCTAATGTTAAAATTGTTAGGTCATGGTGGAAGTATCTTATTAAAATAATTCTTCCTGTTATTTTATTTATCTTATGGTTTGTTGGCCTTAAATCTACATTTGCCTTTTCTAGTATNTTTTAGAGCTTTTTATTATTGTTGGTCTTTTATTGATATTGATTATAGTACCATTTGTTTTAACTTATTTCAGTAAAAAAATATCTAAATCTATTTAATTTATATGTCTAGACAAATATGCCTATGCAAGCTTGTTTAGGCAATTAATTAATTCTTTATTCTTAATATTTAAAATAAATGATTTTCAATCGAAAGTTTTATAAGTAATGTTGTTTCAATATTATATTAAGCTGATGTAACTTACATCAGTGCATTTCAAAATTTAGGTTTTTCCTAATTTTGAAGTGATGTTTATCAAAGATTGTATAAAATATATTTAGTTGTCATTGGAACATGAGAAATTTTTTCAACCCTCTCTCTTAACATGAAAAACTTTTTTTTGTTTCTTATGTTTTAACTTCAACTAATATTTTATCCTCCTTTTTTTCTTAAATATTTTAGTTTTTCATAGCTATTTAATTAATTTTAGTTAAAATATCACTTAGATATATATGTGGTTCTATTGCAGTAATAACAAAAGATAATGGTTTTAAATAGATGGAAAGAAAACATTATCATAACCAAGATTTAAATATTAGTAATGGAGGCATATAATTGAAATTTTGTGTTTCAACATGTAAACTATCATCTTTAAATTCAAAGGATAATAATATTTCACATAACGAGGTTATATTAACTACTTCTACTTTTGGTTTTAAAGAAGAAGATGATTGTGAAATGTATAAGGGGTTTTTAAAAAAAGCTGATAAGTTACGTACAAAGGTTAAAAATGGAGATTTTTCTGATTTTGAAGAGTTTTAAGTTTTTAATAGCTATTTAATTTTAATTTTAAAGTGGAAAGTTAATATATTAGTTTGAAATTATAATATATTATATACTGATTGAGGGAGGTGAACAGTAAATGAAGAAAATTCATATTGCTTTAATTGGAGTTATTATCATTGTTATATTATGTATTGTTGTTGCAGTAAATGTTCTTCCAACGTCTACTGTAATTACTGTGAATTCCTATAATTATACTGAGGTTAATGATAATGTTTCAGATTTACAAGTTAAAATTATTACTAATGGTTCCTGGAATGGTTCTATTAGTGTAGATGGTAATTCTGCAATATACAATGGTACTGGTGATAAAACAATTGATTTGAATGGTACACCTATAGATTCTGTTGCTGTAGCTATTCAAAACTTAGGTACAGGGCAACTGAAAGTACAAATTATTAAAGAAGGTAAGGTTGTTAAGGAACAATCTACTACAGATTATGGTGTAGTTACTATTACAGAATAAACTTCACCTTTTTTTTTATTTTAGTGTTATGAAGTTTTTAATCATTTCAAATAACTCAGGATTTCCAGTTTGAATTGGAAAATCAATACAGAAGAAATATAAGAGGAATGTTACAATAATAGCTAGTATACATAGAATATAGATTATTGTACTTGTGTATTTTATTTCTCTTTCAGTTTTTGCTGTTTTCATTTTTATACTTATTATAATCATGAATATTATACATAGGATAAAGTTAAAATCCATTGAGTATCTCCAAAGTAGTCTTGGTGACCATACTGTTTGTATAGCTATTATAACTAATAAGGAGGCAATTAATCCTAGGAGAATGTAGGTTATTTGTTTTTTTCTAATTTCTGTTATTACTTTTTTTTCTAATAATA
>JABUVA010000051.1:10250-12333 GCA_021442885.1 Methanobrevibacter sp.
TAAAAGCTTTTATTGTAGTTTTATAATCATTATTTCTTAAAAACATAATCCATATTGGTATGTATGTTATACAGAAAAGTCCTATTGTTGGTCTACATCCAAATACTAATGCTGTAAATACAGATCCAATAATTAGGTTTATCCAGAAGGACTTTTCATTAGGATTACCTAGTACTAATGATTTAAATATAAAGTAGAAACCCCAAACTGCAAAACACACTCCTGCCGATATTGCTGTACAGTAAAGAGCAGGACTTCTTATTATAAACCATGAGCTTATAGCTATTAATGCGATTAAAATTGAATAATACATTCCTACAGTCATGTTTTTACTGTAAGTTTTAACAATAAGTCTAAATAGGAAAAACATTCCAAGTGCCATTATAGCTACTAAAAACATTGTTGCGTGAAGTGTAAATAGAGAGTGTCCTGTTAATAGCTCAAATGGTACAAATAACAATAAACAGGGAACAACACCAAAGTACATGTAGTAATGATTATTGTAAAAAGCATGATCCCATGAAAAATCTATGTTATTAGCATTACGGGCATCATAATCATAGGGATTTTCCATATTTAATAAATCCTGAGGGATATCACCATGATCAATATATAAATGGCCATTAATTAGTGCTGTTGAAAGCTCTTCATATTGTGTAAGCTGATCACGTGTATGTCCATCCCATAATGGATTTGCAGACATACCAGCAAATAAAATCCCTATTAAAACTAGAAATAATATTATATTAGCTATTTTAAAATTTCTACTTGAAACATCAACTTTAACATTATGAATAGGATTAGCAGGAATTATTGAAAGGATAATTAACTCAATAACAAGAATATATAGAAATCGGGTTAAAAGACTAGTTATAGAATAGTTTTTAGATGTTATTAATGTAATAGCTATTGAAATAATAGCACATAAAATAATAATAGCTAAATATCCTTTTTTTTTATTTTCTATTCTAAACATATACAATCTTTTTAAAAGTTAATTAATAATTATCTATTTAATAATAAATATTTATAGTTTTAATTAGAATAATATTATAAGAAAACTTTTATTATGAGTGTGTAAGATGGATTTTAGAAAAATAGCTAGGGAAAATACAATTAGTATTATAGTTTATTTTGCTCTTTTATGCTTTTTCACATTTCTAGCTATGAATAACTATACTTGTTCTAATGGTGAATTCTTAATTGGTGTTTTCCTATTAGTTCTAGTTTTAGGTGTTATTTTAATCTTTTATTTTAGAGGGAATATGAAAAACCTCTATAAAGTGGCCTTTGTTGTTATAATAATATTTGGTATTTGTAGTGTTTTTCTAACTCCTCTTTGTGATATTTCTGATGAATATGAGCATCTCGTACGTTCTGAAATTGTCTCTAGTGGTGAAATTACAGCTGATTATGTTAAAAACCCTGAGACTAATACTTCTGGTTTTAAATCTATTGTAGCTATTGAAAATCTTGGTGATGCTAGTGATTTAAATCTTTTTAACAATAAACTATGGGATTCGAAGATTAATTATTCTACCTATTATAGTGAATGTGCATTTGCACAAAACCCATTTTATGCATATATTGCACCTGCTTTAGGAATTCTACTTGCTGAGTTTCTAAATTTAAGTACTGTTTGGATGCTATTTCTTGGAAGAATGGCAAACTTAATTTTATATGCTGTTATTGTCTCAATAGCTATTAGAAAAGCACCAGTTTTTAAATTTCCACTATTTTTAGTTAGTATTTTTCCTCTAGCTATTTTCCAGGCAGGTTCAGTAAGCTCAGATTGTTTCTTTATTTGCTTTGCAATACTGGCAATAGCTTATTTCTTTGTTTTATATAAATCTGATAATATAAGATATAGAGATTTAGGAGTGTTTTATGGTTCTATTATTTTATCCTCACTTTTAAAACAGCCTTATGTTGCATTAAGTCTTTTAATATTAGCTGTTCCAAGTTCAAACTTTAAAGATGTAAAACAGAATGTAATATCAAAAATAGCTATTATTTGTGCTATTTTAGTTGTAGCTTTATGGAGTAGTTATGCAGCTCCACAGCTTAAATATTCCTGGCGTGG
>JABUVA010000051.1:12380-13843 GCA_021442885.1 Methanobrevibacter sp.
ATGTTATCTAATCCTAGCTTTGATTTGTATTATGTGTATAAGGTTTTAACTTTAACTCCAGTTATCTCTGATAGGTTATTTGAGTTTTCAGTTGCTGAGCTTAGCTATTCTGCACCATTCTTTTCAACTGTTTATACAGTATTTATCTTTATATTTGCACTATTTTATCCTTTAAAAGAAAAATTATCTATTTTAAATAGGGTTAAAGTACTTATAATTGGAGCTATTATATATTATGGAATGTTTATAGTTCAATATTTAACATGGATTCCAGTTAGATCTAAAAATTTCATTCAAGGAGTTGCTGGTAGATATTTCATTCCTTTAATAGTGTTTATACCTCTAATTATTAATATAAGTTCTAAAACTAATTTTAATAAGAAAACTTTTGCAAATATTGCTTTTGCAGTAGCTATTAGTTTTGTTGGTGGAATGTTAATACTAACTACTGTTGCTAAGTTTTAATGTATATAGATGTATTTATTAATTTTCGTGTGTTTTATAATTAGCTATTATTTAGTTAATGTTGGCCCCATTATTTTAAATATTTTTCATAATAACTTTAATTTTAATTTATCATCTATTTAATTTCTAGCTATCTAAACTTGAACATGTAAATAATATTTTTAAATATGAAGAGCTATAAAACATTAAACAAGAAAACTTTTTATGAGTGTGTAAGATGAATTTTAGAAAAATAGCTAGGGAGAATATAATTAGTATTATAATTTATTTTGTTCTATTATGTTTTTTCACATTTCTAGTTATGAATAATTACACATGTTCTAATATGGGATTTTTAATGAGTGTTTTCATATTAGTTCTAGTTTTAGGTATTATTTTAATATTTTATTTTAGAGGGAATATGAAAAACCTCTACAAGGTAGCCTTTGTTGTTATAATAATATTTGGTCTTTGTAGTGTTTTTATAACGCCTCTTTGTGATATTTCAGATGAATATGAACATTTAACACGTTCAGAGATAGTATCTGGTGGTGAAATTACTGCCGATTATGTTAAAAATCCTGAGAATAATGCCTCTGGTTATAAAACAATTATGACTATTAAACATGTTGGAGATGCCAGTGACTCAAATCTTTTTGCCCACAACCTATGGGATACAGATATTAATTACACTGATTACTATAGTCCATCGGCATTTGCACAAAACCCATTTTATGCATATCTTGCACCAGCTTTAGGAATTATTCTTGCTGAATTACTTAATTTAAGTAGTGTTTGGATGCTATTTCTTGGAAGAATAGCTAACCTGCTTTTATATGCAGTTATTGTTTCAATAGCTATTAGAAAAGCACCTGCCTTTAAATTTCCACTATTTATAATAAGTATATTTCCTCTAGCTATTTTCCAGGCAGCTTCAGTAAGTTCAGATTGTTTCTTTATTTGCTTTGCAATACTGGCAGTTGCCTATTTCTTTGTTTTATATAAATCGGACAATATAA
>JABUVA010000052.1:0-4498 GCA_021442885.1 Methanobrevibacter sp.
TTTTTGAATTTGATAAAAATAGTTTTTTTCTAAAGAGTGTTCGCCAAATTAAAATTAGAATTTTTTTAGAATATTGTTATTATGTTTGTAATTGGTTTTTTATAGATGTAATTTTGCAGAAATCTTCTAAATCTTATTTTGTAGTTCTGAAACTAATAAATTTTTTTGTTTTAAAATCACTATTTGATTTCTCCATTTTTAACATATTCTTATTTATTCACAATTAATCATAAAATATCTCTATTTTTTTATTATTTCATATATTTAAGTTGTTTACACACTTCTTTGAAAAAGTATTATTCAGATTAGTTTATCTGGAGGTCTATGTTTCAGTGGATTCAACAAGTTACTCAATGTTTGAGTTTATTGTGAAAATTAAGGATTTTATTAATAAATTCTGTTTATCTTAAAAGTTTTCAAAAATAAATGGGACAAACTGGTTTAATGAAGGGGTGTTTTTATAGCTACTTTTATTTGAGGTCATTTGATGGGGTTTTTCCTGTATTATACAATCATTGATTGCTATTATTTATTTCAATCGTCTTATTTTAGGAAGGATTTTCATAAATTCTTTTTTTGCATCTTCATAGCTGTTGAAATTTTTTCCTGTTATTAATCCCTCTTTTGTTATTTGGATATTTTCATTATTAATTTGACTTTCTTTAAGATCAATTTCATATGGAAGTTGATATTTAAATTCATTATTTTCATAGTCGATTTTAAGTTCTTTTTTACTATCAATTTCCTCTAATTTTAAGGTAACTTCATTGTAACCTTGTGCTTTTAATTGTTCGTTCATTAATTTTACTTGATTCACATCTTCAAATTCACGAATGTTATCAACTTCAACTATCACATTAGGATATTTTTCTCTTAATTTCACAATTTCACAATTTGTATTATCATAAATTATGTTCTCGGAATTTGAAATTCTTTCATATTTTTCTTTTGTAAATTTTTCATTAAAGGGAACTCTTGTAGCTAAACAAGTAGTTGATTTAGAATATGGAATGTTATTTTTATCTAAATACTCATGAATTTCTCGTGAAGTCAAACAAACATCAACAAAGGGGCTTTGAATATTGTTTTTATAGTTAATAAGTATTCCTGGTCGGTCTTCTACTAAATCACTAATGTTAGTTCCATCTACAATAACATCAAACCCATTTTCATTTGCTATTCTAATAATATGTTTGTACATTTCTTCTCTACAAAGATAACAACGGTCGTGATTATTAGATATTATGTTTTCATGTTTGTAAAAATCTTCAAAATGAATTTTCTGTTTTACACCATGACTTTTACAGAAATTTTCAGTATGTTCTACAAACCCTTTAGGTAAAATATTATTATCAACTGTAATAGCTAAAACATCACTTGCCACTTCACTAGCTAGATAACAAATTAAAGTACTATCTGCTCCTCCAGAAAAAGAAATTGCTATTTTTTTATTTTTAAGTTTTTTTTTAACTTTATCTATTTTAGATTCAAGTTTCATTCCATTAAATCCTTAACATATTTTATAAGTGCTTTTCCATCTTCTTTTTTTATGTCTTTACAAGAAGCTATAAAATCAATTAATAGGTTTTTTCTTGTTTCATCTAATGTTGATTCTTTTAATACTTTAGTATAATTTCTTTTTGGATAAAATAACTCTTTTGCTATTTTCATTAATTCTTCTTTTTCATCTTTTGTGATTATGTTTTCTTTTTCTGCATTTTCAAAAACATATTTCATATTAACTAAAGGTACTGAAAGAGCTTCTAATGTGTCCATATCAAGCATAACTGCTACATCGTCGTCGGATGTTATTTCTCCATCTCTATATTGCTCATAAACATATCCAATTCCTTTCATTCCTAAGCTATCAAGTTCAGAGGCTCTTAGTGCACCCATACTTGATGAACCAACAACTGTTATTCCTTCATTGATTAGATGTAGGATTTCTTTATGGGCTACAGCTGGTGATTGGTGGAAAACACCATCTATTATTCCAATAATATCTGGTTTTTCATCTAAATCATCAATTAAATCTCCTCTTTTAATTGGTGCTTTATAGATTACATTTTCATTTAGTATTTCTTTTGCTTCATCAAAACTAACTGAGAGCCCTGTATAAATAATAGCTTTCATTTTATCATATTTTTAAACATCTATCTCCAACTCTATCACTATCAACAGAATAAACTTCCATAGTTGGGATTACTACTCGAACAACACTAACACCGATTTCAGGTCGTGTAAGGTCTTTATATAACACATGCTCAATACCATTTCTTTTTAACTCTTTAATTACTAGTTCAATATCATCTTTTAGAGATCCAGTACTTTTATTTTCAATTTCTTCAAAATTAATTTTATTGTTTTGTTCATTAAAGTAATGTTTGTATTTCTTTTTAGTTTTTTCATAACCTACTTTTCTTACAAGATCAGCACGAACAGTATCTTCACGTGCTCCTTGAATTTGTGTTGCTCTACTTTGTGCAACTTCGGTTAATGCACGTAACACTGCAATTTCTGGGTCTAAATGTGTTCCAATTCCTATTGATAATAGCCCTGCATCTTCAAGTAATGTATCATCTGCTGATGCAAGAATAGTTGGAACTTTAATGTCTGCGGTTAAATCCATTAATTTAATTGTAATATCATTTTCACTAAACTTTTCAAGTATGCTATTAATTAAATCACTGTTAATAGTATTTAAGTCGATTTGCTTACTATTTTTATGTGTTAACTCATAGATACTCCATGCATCACGTTCAATTACCTCAAAAATACCATGTAATACTGCTTCTTCTAAGACATTACCTGAAGCTAAACCATTTGTATTACCTTTAAATAATGCTAAACAATTATTTTCTGGAATATATGGGTGATAAATAGCATTTGTAGGAATTAAATATTCTTTATTATCAATTAAATCAAAAGCACTACTCCATTCAATTTCAAAATTAGTATGATTTTTTATTTCTTTTGATAGGTTAAGTGTTTCTGGTTTAATAAAATCTTGATTTAGCTGGTTTATATTAGCTACAATGACATTGTCAGTATCTTGACGTTCTGCTGAATATCTCTCAAAACCTTCCATAATTGCAGAAGCTTTTGCTTGACTTACACCAACGCCTTTACCTGCATAAACACTAACACCACCACTTTGAGAAGTTGGCCTAATAGCTGAAAATACAGGGATTTTAATTCTATCTAAATGTGTAATTTCAGTAATACGTGTTATTCCAGCGGTTTTAAGTTTACCTTCATAATTTTCAATAGTTTTCTCTGGCCCAACAACTCTTTGAGTTCCTTCAAAAAACTCGATTTTTTCATTGTTTAACATAATTTTAAATTCCTATAATTGATCTTACAATACTTTCAACACCCATTGTCATAGAAAGATAGGTTAGTAATGCAGCAATAGCTATTGAAATAAGCCAAGCAACACCATTCCATCTTAAAACCTTAGAACCATCTAAATTTAAAATAGGTAGTAAGTTAAAAACAGCTAGATAGCTATTAATATTAAAACCCATATTACAAATCAGAAATCCAAAAAGAGCATTTTGATTTACAAAAGCAGATGGATAAATAATTACTGCTACAGCTAAAAAGATTAAAGCAAGTGCAATATTTACAATAGGTCCGCATAAGGATATAATTCCATTTTCTCTATCAGATATAAAGTTTCCAAAAGTATATACTGCTCCTGGAGCAGCAAATACAAATCCGAAAAATGAAGTAATAAATGCTATTAATAATCCTTGAGGCCATATTTTAAACTCTGCCCAATAACCAAAATGTATTGATGAAAATTTATGACCTAATTCATGAAAAATAAAACCAAAACCTACTCCTACCATAGCCATTGGTAAAATTTCAATTCCTGTACTTAAATTCCTACGTGAATATAAAATAGTAAAACAAATAGAGATAATAAAGAAAGCTATTATTAAATCTTTTACTTCTTCTGCAGTAAACCTAACCATATTAATCCCAATTAAAATATATATTATTTATTCTATTAGTTAATACAACTATATCTAATTTATGTATTTGCTACTTTTAAAAAAATTAGATATTTTTAGTTTAAGGGAATTAACTTGTCTTATTGAATTTGCTGTGTATTATAAATTTGTTAATTAAGAAATTATTAATATTATTGTCTGTAAAAAATTTTACTGATTTTTTTTTGGTTTTTAAGTAGTTTTGGATGACTGTTTTTTCAAACCATAATGATTAGTAGCATTTTGTGAGAATTGTACTGGACTAATAGGTTTAGCTAGTCTCTACTGTTATTTGAATGCTTTTTATTAACATCTGAGGATTTCTCTGTTGTTAATAGTATCAGTATTTGTTTTAATAACTTTGCTTATGTTTTTATTTGATGTAATAATTTCTATTTGATTTCAATAAATCTATTTGTTCTACAATGACTTGTTTATTTTATGATTATAATGATTGGATTAATGATAATAATTTTATTAATTTTTATAATGATAATGAT
>JABUVA010000052.1:5342-9514 GCA_021442885.1 Methanobrevibacter sp.
AGCATGGTTTCTGCTAATGAAATTAATGGGTGTGATGATGTTGGAAATTTTACAGATTTGCAAGCTTCTCTAAACAATGCTAATGGCACTTTAGATTTAACAAAGGATTATAATAATACAGATAATCATGATTCTATTGTTATTAATAGTGATATTGTGATTAATGGTAAAGGGCACACTATTGATGCAAATGGAAAAAGTGGAATCTTTAATATTGCATCTCGTGTAACTGTGACTTTTAATGATCTGACATTCATTAATGGTATTGGAACAGTCAAATTTGATGATAATTCGGGTGGTGCAATCTATGCTAATAATGGTTGTAAACTTAATGTAATTAATTGTCAATTTATTAAAAACACTGCATTATATGGTGGTGCAATCTACGGTAATAAAGGTAGCAATATTATTATATTAGATTCTATATTCATAGACACTATAGCAAAGGATGGTGGTGCAGTATTCAGTTATTATTATGGTAATGTTACTGTGATAAATTCAATTTTCAACAATACCTCTGCATCTTATAGTGGAGGTGCAATTAGTGGATTAAATGGTAAGCTTTTTGTATCTGATTCTACTTTCATAAACACTACAGCATATTTTGATGGTGCAATATCTGGATTTGATAATGTTACTGTTGCTTATTCACTATTCCAAAACATTACATCACCTAATGAAGGCTCAATAATACATTCTGGAAGAATTGTTAATTTATTTTATAATGAGTATAATGGAAAAACAAAATATAATAGCACAGAAGTAAAAGGTAGAGTGGATAATTATATTTATAGAAATGATAATGTTTTTTTAGTTGATTATTCTATTTTTGATAGTAATGTGGAAATGAGTTATTTTTGGAATGTTTCTTGTGAAGACGACTTTAAACAGTTATCTAATTATTTAAAATCCTGTAATGTTAATTATAAATATATTTATATTAATATTACTAAAGATATGAAAATTAGTGGTTCTAATGTTTTAAATATAAAGTCTAATACTACATTTGTTATTGCTGGCAATGGTCATACAATTAAGTATTCTAATCCTTGTGATGGTAAAGAAATTCATTTCTTAACATGTGGTGAACAAGGAAATGCTATTATACTTAATTGCACATTATTTGGCTTTAATTCAGCAATTGTTAATTATGGTACTGTCAATATAATAAAAGTTAAATTCGAACATAGTAGGTTGATTCCTTTTAAGAATTGGTTTTGTGGTGGTGCTATTTGGAATCAAGGTAATTTAAATTGTCTTAATTGTAGTTTTATTGATAATTATGCTAGATTAGGTGGTGCTATTTTTTCAGAGGGAGTAAGTTCAAGTGCGATTTTAACTAATTGTTATTTTTCAGACAATGTTGCTTATGATGTGGGGTATGTTATGGCACATTCATTTGATGATAATTCTGTGTGTCCTGGTGGAGACATTTTTGTTGGTGAAGGGGGAACTGTTTACTCTTATGCATTGAATCAACCTCGTCTTTTACATGGACCTAATGAATTTTTCTGCACACCAAATAAATATATTAATATTGGTCATTATAATAGCAATTATGGGAGCACTATTGTTTTAAGAGATTCATTTGAACCTGTTGTTCGTGAATATGTTATAAACAATATTACTAATCTCCATGATGTTGTTAATGAAATCAATGGTGCTGGTACTAGTGTTGATAATTTTGTTATAAATTTAACAGGAGACATAAATTTTACTTCTTGGACTGATAAATTAGATTTGTTTAAACCTGCATACGGTTCTCTAGTGATTAATGGTAATGGACATATTATTAACCTTAAAGATGCTACTGACCGTGATGAACATCATTTTGCTACATTAAATAGCAGGTATTGTTCTTTGAGTGTTAATAATTTAACTATTTCTGGTTTTAACTGTGCCATTATAAATAAAGGTGGCGCTGCATGTTTTGAAAATGTTACTTTCTTCAATAATCGTATTAAGTATATAATGGATTCTGGTGATGATGCAGGTGCTATAAGTAATTGTGGTTTGTTAACTTGCAAAAACTGCACATTTATTAACAACTTTGGTTTGTGGGCTGGTGCTATTTATGGTGCACATGGTGGGCAATCTTATATCAACAATTGTACATTTATTAATAATGGGCATTCTAAAGATGATGGTTCTGATTTACATAGTTATAATAATGCTAAATTTTTTATTAATGGAATTGAAGTAAATAGGACTGGAAATTATTATTTAAATGGTACTAATGTTAGTGTTAGTTATCAACAACCACCTTCAGGATTTGTTAAGGTGTTATACACATGTCTTGATTTTATCACTCCTTTTGTTTCTGCATTTGTAGGTCTTACTGCAGGTTTTCTTACTACTGTTTTTACTGGTAATCCTCTTGCAGGTATTATTGTTGGTACTGCTGTTGGTTTTTCTGTTGGAATAGGTCTTAATATGGCTTATAAATTGTATTATGCTGGTTTGACTCATAAGTTTTCTTATAATATATTTTGGGATATGATTATCCAAATCCCTGGACATTTAATGGCAGCATATGGAGGAGCAACAATAGGTGCAAAGTTAGGTGTTCATGTTTATGAAATTAATGTAGAAAATAAAAGGATGGAAATAAGGGAAATGAACAGTCGAATAGAGAATGTTGGTAAACTTATAAATAAAATAGGTACTTCTAATGAAAATTTTGGAAAGTATCATTATTTTGTGGATGTGGAATATGCTGATGGAACTAAAATTAGATACTCAGGAATATATGATCGTTGTATGGATGCGATTGATAGTATTCTTGAATATTCTTATAAAAAGGGAGTGGTTAATGACTGGTCTTGGTCTGACTCTTGGGTGTGTCGTTATGCTGAAGCCGAACTACCATTTAATTATAAAATAAGAGGTGGTGTAGCACACGACTTAGCTGGGAGTTATTAATATCTTATTTTAGGTTACGGCATTGAAAATTTATTTGAATAAAAATCATTAGATAAAAAAGAGATACAAAAAGGATTTTAAAGCTTGAAAGTGATGTTAAAGCACTAAACAAACTTTATTTTATTTTAGTTTTCTATGTTTGAGTGTTTATAAAGCATCCAAAAACTTAGAATTTCAACGAGAACTAATTATAAATGGATAAATGAATTGAATGAAAAAGGATTTGAAAGTTTAGAAAGAAAATCAACAGTGGTGGAAAATCTAAATTAACAAATCAACAATTGGAATATCTTGATGAAAAGATACAAGAACAATGATTTAAAACCTTAAAAGGATAGTGTAAAAAATTCCACTGATTTCTATGTTTTTGAGTAATTCAAGACTATTTTTTCAAACCATCTAAGGTTTTTAAGTTTTATTTTTGTTTTAATTTATTTTCAAATAGATGTTTATAATATTTAGGTAAACTTATAGCTCACATTTAAATATTTAATTATATTAATAAGAATTTAAAGGTGTGTAAGTATGATTATTAATAATATTCTTAAAAAAATGGAGAAACAGGGTTATGATGGATATTTATTAGCTAATTTTTCAAATATTCAATATTTATCTAATTATAAACCAACTAGCTTTGCTTTTGCAGTTATTAAAGATGATCCTGTTATTTATACTTCAAAAATGGATTTGGAAGTTGCAAATAATGATTCTTCAATTGAAATTAAGGAATTTGAGTCCTTTTCTAGTATGGTTAATGATTTAAAAGATTCTATTAAAAAACTAGCTATTGAGCCATCTTTAGAATTTAGTACTTATGAAAAGTTTAGAGATGATTTTGATATTTCTTCTGTTGATTTTATAAATAACCAAAGAGCTATTAAAACTGATGAGGAGATTTTTAAAATAGAAGAGGCTACAGCGATTGCACAACAGTCTTTTAGAGAAGTTAAAATTCTTGAAAAGTATGATTATGGTGTTCATGAAAATATTATTGCTTTTGATTTAGAGAGACTTATGATTGAAAATGGTGCTTCTGGAAAGTCATTTGATACTATTGTAACAAGTGGTGCTAATTCTAGTTTACCTCATGCAGTTCCTACTCCTAATAAATTAGATAATCCTATTTTGATTGATTGGGGCTGTATTTATGAGGGTTATTGTTCTGATAATACAAGAACTATTGTTTATACAGAAAAACAACATGAAATATGGGATATTGTAGCTGAAGCTCATAATAAAACTATTAAAGC
>JABUVA010000052.1:11300-13953 GCA_021442885.1 Methanobrevibacter sp.
GGAGTAATTAATGTTGTTACAGGACATGGTTCAGGTGTAGGAGATTCAATTGTAACTTCACCACTTATAGATAAAATATCATTTACAGGAAGTGTAGCTGCAGGATTATTTATTGCAAATAGAGCTGGAAAGAAAAAAATAACATTAGAATTAGGTGGTAATGACCCATTAGTAGTTCTAGAAGATGCAAATATTGACGAGGCTGTCTTAGGGGTTATGAGAGGAGCATATTTAAATGCAGGTCAAGTATGTATGGGTGTTAAAAGAATTATTGTAGATGAGAAAATAGCTGATGAATTTGGAGAAAAACTTGTTCGTGAGACTAAAAAACTTAAAATGGGCGATCCAATGAGTAAAGATACAGATGTTGGTCCTTTAATTAGTGAAAAAGCAGCTATTTTTGTTGAAGAGGCTGTAAATAATGCAGTTGAAAATGGTGCTCAAATTCTAACTGGTGGTAAAAGAGATAAAGCATTTTATAGTCCAACTGTTATGGATAATGTTACTCCTGATATGGATTTAGTTCAATCAGAAACATTTGGACCAATAGCTCCAATAATTAGAGTTAATTCTGTTGATGAAGCTATTAAAGTTGCTAATAATACTGATTATGGTCTTCAAGCAGGAGTTTATACAGAAAGCTATAGAGATGCTCTTAGATGTGCTAATGAAATTGAAGCAGGAACAGTATTTGTTAATAAACAATCTACATTTAGAACAGATAACATGCCTTTTGGTGGTTTTAAAAATAGTGGTATTGGAAAAGAAGGAATTAAATATGCTGTTCAAGATATGACTAAAATAAAATTAATAGGGTTAAATTTAAGATAAAATTTAACCATTTATTTTTTTAAATAATTTTCAACGAGATTACGAGTTTCATTTAATGATTCCATAGGTATGCCTTTTGGCATTTGCCCTAATTCACCATCAACTTCTTTTAATATTGCCCCACCCATTCCTAGAAACATTCCTTCACTTGTTATATCCATGAATATTTGTGGAGGCAGTAGTGAAACTCCAACTCTATTTTCTTCTTTAACATTAATATCATTTGTAACAACAGTAATAGCCCTACTACCAAGATTCACATTACATATCATTAAAGAATCAGCATCAGGATGTTTCATAACACTCATAACTTCTCCAACTTTAATATCTATTCCGATAATTGGATCAGCTATAGGTCCAAGTGCTAAACGTTCTTTAAGACCTAAAATTGAATCTAAAAAGAATCTAACTTTAGCTATATTAGCTATTGTCTTGTTACGTTCATCTTTAGGAGCTCCATCTAAAAACATTTTATTCCAATTAGGACCTCCTAGATATTCAATTATTTTCTCTGCCTTTTCAACTAAACTAGCTACATCTGGAGAGTTTGGAAGTTCATCCCCTTCAAGATAGGAATAAAGCAATGATTGAAAATCACTATTCATAGTTTTTGCTGTATCAATAGCCATTTTTTTATTCCAATTTCCTCTAAATGAAGCTGTTTGTATTAGATTCAAATAATTTTCTCTAGCTTCATTTGCTACTAAAATTCTATAATCTTTACTTGTATCCCACAATTTAATAATCTCCATTGTTTTTATTATTTTAATCTATGTTTTTAAAATTTATAAATATTTACTAATCACTAGTTATTTTCTAGCTATCTTTATAACCATTAATTCTTTAAATGTTAGAATGAAACTTATTATATAAGGTTACAAACAAACTATCAATAGTAATGTTATAAGGTTGATTTAAATGAAAATAATTTCTTGGAATGTAAATGGAATAAAATCAACTCATAAAATGGGGCATTTAGAAGAACTTGTTAAAAAGGAAAGTCCTGATGTTATATGTATTCAGGAAATAAAAACAAAGGATGTTCCTATTCTTGATGATTATACTCTTTATAGTTTCCCATCATCTAAGGTCAAACATTTATATGGCACTGCAGTTTATACAAAAATTGAACCTATTTCTGTTAATAAAGGAATTGGTAATGAGGAATTTGATTTAGAAGGAAGAGTGATTGATTTAGAATTTGAAAATTTTAATCTGATTAATGCATATATTCCATCAGGTGCTAGTTCCAAAGAAAAGTTAACTAGAAAATACAGATTTTTTGATGAATTTACAAAGTATTTTAAAAATTCTGAAAAGCCAGCTATTGTTTGTGGAGATTTTAACAGAATTGCATTTGAAATTGATGCTAAACAACCAAAGCTTATGAAAAACAAATCTGGATTTATGCCAGAAGAACAAGCTTGGTTTAAAGAAATTTTAACTGAGTATGTTGATGCATTTCGTAAGTTTAATAGTGAAGGTGGCAATTATACATGGTGGTCAAACAAGAAGAGAAGAGAAGAAAACAAAGGTCTAAGGCTAGATTATTTTTTAGTTTCAAAATTTTTAGAAAATTATTTAATTGATTCAGCTATTATAAAAAATCAAAAAGGTTCAGATCATGTGCCAATCCTTTTGGATATAAATTATTGCAGAGTATGTGGTACTTTAAACAAATTAGGTAATGAATTCTGTAATTCTTGTGGAATTAAATTATCAAAAGATGATAGTGAAGAAGAAGTTAGTGGGGATAAGTTGAATATTCCAAAAGATAAAATAATCCTTCTTGACTTAAATTATACATTAATATCTAATTCAA
>JABUVA010000053.1:0-4494 GCA_021442885.1 Methanobrevibacter sp.
ATTTTTCAAAATAATAATCTATTTGGTTGGAATGCGTATGATGATTCACCAAGTGATGCGAGTGAATTTTCAAGTGTTGATGTCTGCGTTAAAGAACAAATGGGTCGAAATTTAAGAGGTTATCTAGATGTCAAAGATTCTAGATTCACTGGCTCTTATGTCGGTAATAAAGGTGGTGGCTTTAATCTAAATTATGCTTCTGATCCATATTGGGGTATGAAGATAGCTTCTATCTATTACAGTTTAGATAAATACGCAAATAACAATAATGGTAAATTAAGCGATTATGATACTTATACAATTGGTTTAGTTAAAACATATAATACCAATATCTATTTAGATCAAAACTTAAAGACACCTTTATATAACACGATTAATAAACGTAGTTATCAATATAATTACACAGTTATTGTTTTAGAAAAGATAGGTAATGTATATAAGATACAAACATCTAATCCAATTAAAGATAATAGTCTTGTATTAGATTATTCAACTGGTGTTAAAACTTATGATTTTAATACTTCTATTGGCTATATTAAGTGCTCTGATGTTGATATATTATTCGATAAAGATGTAGTTATAAATGATGATGATTTAACTCATGAAACATTTATATCTTTAGATGATGTTAACTTTAAAGATAATAAATTAGAGTTAAATGGTATTGCTGGATTTACTTCTAGTGATTTCATAGATTTAGATAATATATCTCACTATCTACAACTATATAAGATTGGTACAAATGAGTTAGCTTATGAATTTAAGTTGGAAACTATTGATTCATATGGTTTCTCATTAAATGATCAATATAACTATAAATATACTGGCTTTAAACTATCATTAGATTTAACTAATACGCCAATTGATCTAGGCTCATACTACGCTAAGATTGAAGTGAACAATAATAATGTAAGTATGAAGACTTTATTAAAGAGCATGGATTTAAATCATTGTAATGTCTCTAGTAAGGTTAATGATGTTACATATAGAATAAGCACTAATGGTTTATACTCTTATCGAATTGATTTAGATGTTGAAAAGACTGTTGTAGATTATTCTAAAATTAATAAACCTTCTGCACGTCCATCTTTAGCAACTATTGATAGTGTAAATATTGATAATAATACATTAACTATTAAAGGTTATGGATTTGTGCATTATCTAAACTTTGATAATGTTAATGATCTTAAATATGAATTATATTTAGTTGATGTTAATGGCAATAATTATAAGTTAGAAACTAAATTAGAAAAACGTGATTATGATTGGAATAAGATTATTTCATCAAATTATAAACAAGAAGAGGATGATCTTCTAAAAAAATTTAAAATAGCTAAAATTGAGGCATTAAATAATCTTGTAGACTCTATTAAAAAGTCAGATGGAAATGGTGTTGTTGAATTGAAAATTGAGTATGAGTTAATCGATTTAAGTAAAGGCCGTTTCCAAATACTTGCTCATGGAACTGGAATAAAATTAAAAGAATAATGTTAAGGTAAAATACCTAACATTTTAAGACCAATATAAACCAAAATAATTGAAAATATTTGTTTTAATCTTTTTGCTGGAAGTTTATGAGACACATTAGCTCCAAAGTAAGCTAATGGAACTGAAAATACAGCTATGAAAAATAGATTAATAATACTTATATACCCAATTGAATATGGTAGTGTATTTACACCCCAACCTGAATATATATAAGAAATTACTCCACCAATAGCTGTTAAACATATATAAACTAATGAAATTCCAACAGCATCAACCATTGCAAATCCAAGTATAGCTGTAAGAACAACAATTAAAACTACTCCACCACCAATTCCTAAAAGACCTGAAAGTAATCCTATTAAAATACCAAAAATAGCTGTATTAACTAAATTAAATTTTACTAGAGCTTTACTATCTGGTTTATTGATAGTAACAAAATTATAAATTGCTATAAATATTAAAAATATTCCAAAAACTATTTGTAGAATATCTGTAGGTAGAACCGAAGCTAATTGGCCTCCAATAAAACTCCCAATAATACCAAATATTCCTAATTTTATCCCTGGTTTTACCATATTGGAATTAGATTTGCTATGCCTATACGCACCACTTATAGATGTTGGAATCATAATAGCCAAACTTGTTCCAAGAGCTACAAGCATTGAAACTCTTGGATCTATATCCATTGATTCCATTAAAAACAATTGTAGAGGAACTATTAAAAATCCACCACCTACACCAAGTAAACCTGATGCAAAACCTGCAATAATTCCTATTAGTGCAAGTCCAATTATATACATAAAATCAAAAATAAAAATCAACCCATTATTAATTATGATAAGATTATATGTTTTAATAAATATAAATAGATATTAATATGAAATTTAATAAAATTATCCTTTCTGGCATAATATTAATATTATTTGGAGGATTACTCTTTATAACAGAAGTATTTACTCCATTTATAAGACCTATAACTTATTTATTCTTAATGGGTTCTTCAAAAGGTAAAGATATTTTATTTTTTGTTTTAATGGGATTATTCTTAATTTTAAGCCAGCTTTATAAGATAAAAAGTGAGAAACTGAAATTAAAGTTTAATAACTTTTTATTGATTGCTATTGTTTGTTCTATTATACTTTTTGCAATAGCTATCCTGTTGGATATTTTATTACGTATAAATTTAGGAATTGCATTAAATACAATTTTTGTTAATGTAAATCCTACTGAATCAACAACAAGCATATTACACTCACATTTAACAAAATCTGTTTTAGGACATTTATTAGTAAATACTATAAATCCTATAATTGGCAGTAATATAAACACTGCTAGTGGATTGTATACTTATATTAGCGGATTTAGTATACCAATATTTATTTTAATGGTGTTGTTATTCATTAGTGAAGTTGTTGCACTTCAAAAAAGAGACACATTAATTGTTGTGCTTTTAAGTTTCTTTGAAGCTATTTTGTTTATTGGTTGTTTTGATGGAGGAATTATGGGAACTCCAGGAGCATTGGGATTATTTGGTTGTATTTGGATTTATGCAAATGAGAAGTATATTTTAGCTTATAAATATAAAGTGAAAAAATATGGAAATCCGTTTTCAGCTTTGAAAAATTATGTTGTAACATATAAACATAGAACATTCTGGCAAAAAGTAAAGAGATTTAGTCCTTATATAATCGGTTTAATTATTATACTCTTAAGAATTAGTATTTCAATTGTTGGAGCTGCTCCTGACTATTATGAAGTGAATATTTATAATCCTAGTGAAAATGTTAACTTAACTGATGGCTACCCTATTAATTATGTATCTGTAGAGCCAAATAAGATATCATATCATATAGATTCATCATTAAATGAAGAAAATTTAACAAATCAACTATTAAAAAGTTTAAATAGAAGTTGTGACTATTATACAATTTCATGGAACTTTTATTCATATTTCTAAAAAAATTTATATGATAAAGATTAAATCTTTAAATAATGATTTTAAGTATTATTATCCCAACTTATAATGAAGAAGAATATCTTCCTACTCTTTTAGAGAGTATTAAAAAACAAAATTTTAAAGATTATGAGATTATTGTAGCTGATGCTAACTCTACTGATAGAACTAGAGAAATTGCAGAAGAATATGGTTGTATTGTTGTTGACGGAGGTCTTCCTGCAGTCGGTAGAAATAATGGTGCTAAAGTAGCAAATGGAGAGTATCTTCTATTTTTAGATTCTGATTTAAAACTTACTGATGAATATCTATATGATATGCTATATGAATTTAGAATGGAGCGTTTAGGAATAGCAATTACAAGAATGACACCTTTATCTGAAAAAACTCTAGACAAAATTACACATGAGTTGGCAAATCTATTTATGATTGGTGTTGAAAATATAAAACCACATGGTGCAGGTTGCTATGGAATAATTACTAAAAAATCATTACATGATGAATGTTGTGGTTTTGATGAAGATTTAACATTTGGAGAAGACAGTGATTACATCGAAAGACTAGGTAAAAAAGAAAGTTTTAAAGTTCTTAGAAAAGCTAAAATTGGAGTTTCAACCAGAAGATTAGAAGAAGAAGGGCTTTTCACATTATTAAAACAGTATGGGAAAAGTACTTTTAATGATTTTAGAGGAAAAAGGACTGATGCTGAAACTTTAAAATATGAATTTGGACATCAAAATAAAGATAAATCATCTAAAAATAGTTTTGATAAAATAGGTATTGAATCAGAACAATTAAATAAAATAAAAGAAGTTATTAATACTGATAAACTTACTAATACTGAATCAATAAAAGAGCAAAACCCTCTAAAAATAGATATTCCTAAAAATAGAGATAGAAAAATAATATTCTACACTGTATGTGGAGAGGGTCTCGGACATGCAATAAGAAGTTCTGTAATGATAAATGGAATTAAAGACTTATATGATATCCATATATTTGCTAGTAATAGAGCATATACCTATTTAAATGAAAAATTTGATAATGTTTAT
>JABUVA010000053.1:7957-10489 GCA_021442885.1 Methanobrevibacter sp.
ATAATAAAGGAATCATTAATGAATTAATTTATCGTATTGAAAAATACAGCCAATAAAATTTAAAAAAAAGTTTTAAAGGTGAAACTATAAAGTTACACCCATTTCAAGTTGTTCTGTTAATTCTTTGTACCTGTTTCTAATAGTAACTTCAGTTACACCAGCAATATCTGCAACATCCCTTTGTGTTTTTCTCTCACCGAGTAAAACAGAAGCAATATATAAAGCAGCTGCTGCTACTCCAGTAGGACCTCTACCAGAAGTTAAACCTTTCTCCATAGCTTTTTCTATTATTTCAATAGCTTTAGATTGAACTTCACCAGATAATCCTAATTCACTAGCAAATCTTGGAACATAATCTACAGGTGATGTTGGAGGTAATTTAATATTTAATTCTCTTGTTAAGAATCTATATGTTCTTCCAACTTCTTTTTTAGTAACTCTTGAAACTTCTGCAATTTCATCAAGAGTACGTGGAACATTACATCTTCTACATGCTGCATATAAAGAAGCAGCTACTACACCTTCAATACTTCTTCCACGAATAAGTTTATTATCAACTGCACTTCTGTATACAACAGATGCAGCTTCTCTTACACTTCTTGGAAGACCTAATCTTGAAGAGTCTCTATCTAATTCACTTAAAGCGAATGCTAAATTACGTTCTGTAGCACCAGAGATCCTAATTTTTCTTTGCCATTTTCTTAACCTATACCATTGAGCCCTGTTTCTAGCTGGAATATCACGGCCGTAAATATCTTTATTTCTCCAGTCAATCATGGTACTTAAACCTTTATCGTGGATTGTATAGGTAATTGGAGCACCTACTCTAGTACGTTTATCTCTTTGTTCGTGGTCAAATGCCCTCCATTCAGGACCCATATCGACGAGATTTTCATCAATAACTAAACCACATTTTTTACAAACAACCTCAGCTCTTTCATAATCACCAATTAATTCATCAGAACCACATTCAGGACATACAGTTTGTTTATCTTTATCATATACATCTCCCTGCATCATTTGTTTACTGGTTTTGACATGAACATCAGGAGTTTCTTTTACTTTTTGTTTCGTAGTCTTCTCCCCCTTCTTTTTGATTTTTTCTGCTTAGGTTTTGATACAAATAATTTTTCACCATAGTTTTTTTTAATTTTATTAATATTAGCTGATCTGAATAATCGAATAGATATGTATGGATTTTTAGTTGGTCCAAAAACATAATTAACTTTACCTATTTTATTATTATGGCTATCATAAACTATTCCATCAGCATTTGGAGTTTTTTTAGCCCTAGCTATTAGTTTTCCAGAATTTGCAATATGTAAACTATTTCCTAAAAATTTCATAAAATCAGACTAAAAAATATTGTATCAACATAGTTTCTTATATGGATAATAATATATAAATATATCGGAACATTTATATATTAAAATACAATTCTTTTATATAATTTACTATTTGAATTTAATAGCATTGTTTAAACCTACAACCTCCATTAGAGACCTGCCATTCTTTAATTGTTTAATAACATTTAATTCAAAAAGTTTTACTGATAAAACTTCATTAATAACTTGTGTGAATAGTGTAGCTGGAACAATTACAACACCAGTTTCATCACCAAAAAAGAAATCTCCAGGTCTAATAATATTTTCATCAATAGAGATATCTTCATTAATATTTCCTACTCCTAATGGTTTTCCTGCATTAGAAGTAAAGTTACATGCGAAAATAGGATAATCAGAATGTAAAATATCCTCCATATCTCTTACACAACCATACACTGCAACACCCCCAACACCATGAAGTTTAGCATCAGTAGATGCAAGATCTCCCCAAATAGCTGCATCTTCATTATTAACTTTAATAAATAAGATATCTCCTTTATTACATGCATTAATAGCTATGATTCCAGTTCCCCAATCATCAGAGTTTGTACTAGCTGTAGTAATTCTACCATAAACTTTAAGATTAGTTATAGATTTAAGCCCTTCAACAACACCTGATTTTCTAAAAAGATTATTAAAAGCATCAGATATCTGACAAGAAGAAACAGAATTTAAAAGGTTTTTTAAATTAATAAACTGATTATAATTATTATCACCTAATTCTAAGTCATCAATTGATACATCATTTAAAATAATATCTTCAACATTGATTTTTTTATTAATATCATATTTATTTTTTAATTTTGACTTAGATAAAATATCATTAGACATTAACTCACCTACAATAAATATTTGTTAATTAAACTAAAAGTAATTTTCCAAAATTATAATTTTATATATTAGTTTAAACTTAATATAAAATAAGTATTATATTAGTAATACAAATATTATAATTAGAGTTCATATTAAAATTATTATTTATCATTAATTACAAATTAACCAATTAAAGGAGAATAAAATCTAAGAATACAAAAATAAAACTAATAAAATAACTATTATGCAAGAAAATAGTATAAATAATCTTAACTGCATAATTTAAGTATATTAAGATGCAAAATTATCAACTCATAAATAATAAAATCTTATT
>JABUVA010000053.1:10520-12683 GCA_021442885.1 Methanobrevibacter sp.
TTATTTATTAAATAGAAATTTAATTATTAATCATAAATTATCCCATAAATATAGTTAAGCTTGGAGGCTTAATCATGGGAAAAGGAGAAGAATTAACAACAACCAAATATTTAATACATGCTCAAATTAATGCAAATGGAATTGTTGAAAAACCAGATGTTGTAGGGGCAGTTTTCGGACAGACAGAAGGATTATTAAGTAATGATTTAGATTTAAGAGAACTTCAAAGAACCGGCAGAATAGGTAGAATTCAAGTAATGATGAAAGCAAGTAATGGAAAATCTAAAGGTGAAATTATAATACCATCAAGTTTAGATAGAATTGAAACCGCCATACTTGCAGCATCTTTAGAAACAATAAATCGTGTTGGTCCTTGTGAAGCTAAAATCACAACATTAAAAGTAGAAGATGTTAGAGCCGTTAAAAGAGAACAAGTTGTAAATCGTGCAAAAGAAATCTATAAAAGTATGGTTGATACTGTTGGCCCAACAAGTGTTAAAATGATTGAAGAAGTAAGAGAAGCAATGAGAATTCATGAAATCTCTGAATATGGTGATGATCGTTTACCAGCAGGACCTAACATACATACTTCAGATGCAATAATTGTAGTAGAAGGTCGTTCTGATGTTTTAAACCTTTTAAAATATGGAATTAAAAATACAGTAGCTGTTGAAGGTGTTAGTGTACCTCCTGCAATTGGAGACTTAAGTAAAAAAAGAACAACAACAGCATTTGTTGATGGTGACCGTGGTGGAGAATTAATTTTAAAAGAATTGCTCCAAATTGGAGAAGTTGACTATATCACTAGAGCTCCAAGAGGAAAAGAAGTTGAAGATCTTGAAAAAGATGAAGTTCTAATAGCTTTAAGAGATAAAGTTCCAACTGAACAATTCCTAGCAAACCACGAAGACATAATACCGAATAATGAAAATAGGCAAAATAACAACCGTAATCATCGTCACAAATCAAAAAAAGAGAGATACCATAAAAAAGAAGAACCTAAAATTGAAATAGAAGATGATGAAGTAAGTTTAATGAAAGATATGCTTAAAGAATTAGAAAATAGTGGAACTGCAGCATTTCTTGATGAAGCATTAAACATAACAAAAGAAATAGCTGTTGATGAATTATACGAAGAGCTTAAATCAACAGAAGACACTATAAATTTAGTTATATTTGATGGAGTAATAAGCCAAAGACTAGTAGATATCTGTTCTACAAAAAACGTTGAAAAAATTGTAGCTTTTAAATCTGCAAATATAGTTAAAAAACCAGACAATTTAGCAATTATCACAATGGATTAAACAAAATCCATTGACTTTTTTTATTTTTAGGTAGTGAGAATATGGATGAATATATTCGAACAAAACCTCAAAATCTAAGAAAAACAGAAAATAGTTTAGAACTGCCTATTTATAAAAATGGGGAAAAAGTACATCTTTTAGAATATTATGATTTTGATGAAATGATGGAAGATTATCTAGTTGAACTTGAAATTAGAAATTATTCATTAAATACAATAAAAACATATAGTTCTATTTTAAATAATTTTTATAGATTTTTACTTCAAGAAAAAAAGTTATATGAAGAAAAACATTTCTTAAGGACATTTAAACGTTATATACAACATTTAAAAAGAGATAAACAAGTTAGTCAAAATTATATTTATTTAGTAACTGTTGTAGTTAAAAAATTTTTAGAATTTAATCATATTTATTTTTTAGATGAAATTAGTGCACCTAAAAGAACAAAATCATTACCTAAATCCCTAAATGAAAAAGAAGTAGAAGGTTTAATAGATGCTGTTAGCTATGATTTAGAAAAAGACAGCCCTTCAAAAATAAAAATAAAAACAAGAGACAAGTTAATTTTAAGTCTTCTTTACTCCTCAGGATTACGTGTTTCAGAATTAGTAAACTTAATTATTAAAGATATTGATTTTGAAGAAAGAACAATATTAATTAGAGGAAAAGGAGAAAAAGACAGAGTTGTACTGTTCGATACGCACACAAAATCATTAATTTTAGAATATCTTAATTTGAAAGATGAGACTGATAAATATTTATTTACTAATAGACAAGGAAACCCACTTACACCAAGATATGTGCAAATAATGATTAAAAAATATGGGGAAATAGCTGGAATCAGTAAAAAAGTAACACC
>JABUVA010000054.1:0-4376 GCA_021442885.1 Methanobrevibacter sp.
ATGTCCATTACCATTAATAATAGTATCTTTATTAATAATAATTTCACCATGTGAATCTGTTTGTATATAATCTCTTGTTAAAGAAATATTGCCTCCAGCTGATAGGTCATTAGCAAGGTCATTAAATGTTCCTTGAGTATCAGCAGTTGCAATAGTATCATCAGTATTGATTGTGTCTGCTGCTGAAATAGCTGAAACAGACAACAAGCAAACTAATGCTATCATTACCATTATAATTTTTTTAAACATGTTTAAAAATTCCTTCCTTTTGTATTAATTATTTTTAATTCAAAATTTACTATAAAAAGATTATTGGGATTGTTTTCTCTTTTTTGTTCAAGGAGAAGTGAAAAAA
Organism: Methanobrevibacter sp.; assembly: GCA_021442885.1. Classification (GTDB taxonomy): domain Archaea; phylum Methanobacteriota; class Methanobacteria; order Methanobacteriales; family Methanobacteriaceae; genus Methanocatella. Next base: position 356 of record JABUVA010000054.1, read on the forward strand.
GAACATAATGAGCATAGTGGGTAAAAATATTATTCTCAGTATCATTGGATTTAAATGTTAAAAAAGAGCATATATACTCTTTTATGTGATGTAGAATTTTAATTATTTTCAAGTTTCTTCTCTAACTTTTATATATTTTCCAAATATTCATCTAATATATCTGAAGATGCTGTGGAGATATAATATTTTAAAAAGATATGTGAAATATACTCATATATATCCCAATTCTCTTTTTATTTCTCTTATGAATATTGACATTTGAATATATATAATATACTTTATATAAATTATTTGCCTATGCAAGAAATATAAAAAAGATTATAATGTAGAGAATTATTAAATATTTTTTATTAAAAAATGATTTTAATACTGGAAAATAAGAATAATTGATATTACATATTTCAATAGATTATATCTCTGATAATTGTTTATTATTCGAGTATCTCAATGATACTAATGTCTTCGATTATTGCTATAATTTTTACAATAGCTATATTCCAATAGAAAACAGGTAGAATGAATCTATTTTTTCTACATAATTTTAATACAAACAATTATATTAATTATCAAATAGAAATATTATTATATAAACGGTGATTAATATGCTTGGTGAAAAAGAACTCACTAACTTGTTTCCTGATTTTAAAGACTTGATACAGCCTTCAGGTATTGATTTGGCTTTAGACAAAGTATTTGTTCAGAAAACTGGAGGGTCATTAATTGATAATGAAAAAAACCTTCCAGAAATTGAAGAATTAGAAGGACCTATTTTCACTTTAAAACCTCATACTGGATATCTAGCTAGTATTGATAGGAAAATAAAAATTCCTAAAGGATATTCTATGCTTTATCTTCCAAGGTCTACTCTTTTAAGATCTTTTGTTTCTGTGCAAACTGCAGTTGGTGATCCTGGATTTTATGGAACTTTAATGTTTATGGTTTATAATCATGGAGATTATGAATTTAAAGTTAAAAAAGGAGATAGGATTGCTCAAGGAGTTGTTTTTAAAGTTGAAGGTTCTGGAGTATATTCTGGCTCTTATCAGGAGGAAGAAGAATGAATACTGCCCATAAACTTGTTGAAATTTTAGAAGAAAATGGTGTTGAATATATTTTTGGAATTCCTGGTGAGCAGATTATTCCTTTCTATGAAGCCCTTGAAAAATCCCATATTAAACACATTCTTATGAGACATGAAGTTGCTGCAGCTCATGCAGCTGATGCTTATACAAGAATAACAGGTAAAGTGGGAGTTTGTGTTTCTACTGCTGGTCCTGGTGCTTTAAATTTAGTTATGGGAGTAGCTACTGCTTATAAAGATAGAGTCCCAATACTTGTAATTACTGGTGATAATCCTACTTACAATAAATATTCAAATGAATTCCAATCATTTCCATTAAATGATGTTTTTGAAGACATTACATTTAGATCATATGATCCAGCTAATGGTAGTGAAGCTATTACCAATTTATATGAAATATTTGATGCATTTGAAGTTTATCCACGTGGTCCAAAACATCTTAATCTTTCTAAAGATATATTAACTGAAACTGATTATGAAGTTAGAAAAAGAAATTATATAGCTAATTTTGATTATGAGAATTTAGATATTGTTCAAGATGTTATAAATAATGCAAGTAAACCTCTTTTATTATTAGGTTCTGGAGCTAATAAGTCTCGTGATAAGATTGTTGATATTGTTAGAAAACACAATATTCCTGTTTTAACTACTTTCACAGCTAAAGGAATTATTGATGATTATGAACAAATCAACCTTGGTTTAGCTGGTATTAGAGGTTCTGATAGGTCTGATTATGCTATTGAAAATTCAGATTGTATTATTGCTTTAGGAACACGTTTAACATCTAGAACTATTCCTAATATTGATGATATTGAAGATAAATTAATACATGTTAATATTAATGATCAGATTTTAGTAGGTGATTATCCAATTCAAGGCCGTGTAGAAGTATTTCTTGATTCTATTGAGTTTAATGGAGATTATAAGCAATGGGCAAATGAAATTTTAGATATTCCTCCAACACTATATACTGAAGGAATTCATGATGATTCTATTCCACTACGTCCACAATCAGCTATTTATTCAATTCATAAATATTTTGATGATAATATAATTGTTAATGATGCTGGAAGCCATACTAGCTGGACTACACTTTTAAAAACAAGTAATAGTGCTTATAAATTACTTTATTCAGGAGGATTTGCACCTATGGGTTATGGTGTTCCTGGAGCTATTGGTGCATCTGTTGCTTTTCCAGATGAACCAGTTATTGTTATTAATGGTGATGGTGGATTCCAGATGAATCTTCAAGAACTAGCTACTATTAAACAATATGGCCTTAATATAATAATTTTTATTTTAAATAACTCAGAATTAGGTATTATACGTCAATATGAAGAAAGAAGATATGATATGAAACCTTATGAAACAGAATTAATAAATCCTGATTTTGTTAGACTTGCTGAATCTTATGGTATTGAAGCTACTAAAATTCAGACAAAAAAAGAGCTTGAGTTGTTTTTAGAAGAAAATCAAAATAGTAGAAAACCTCATGTTGTAGAAATTATTGTCTCAAGAGAGGATACTCCTCAACCAAGACATCAAGAGTCTGAATAATATTTCTCTACAAATTTTTTTACTATTTCTTTTTTATTTTTATAGTCTTGTTTAAAATTATAATATGAAAACTGATTATTATTTTCTAATATTATTCCATCTTCTTCAAATCCATAGCTAATTACTGTTTCATCATTATAACTAATTTTACTATTGTAAACAATGTATATAGCACCATCTTCTATTTCATATTTAACAAATTCTGTCTTTTTTAGTGTTTTAAATTGTTTTTCAATTTCATTAACACTAAGTTTTATAAGCTGTGAAAAGAGAGGGTTATATTCAAACATTATTATATCACCTCTTTTAGAAGTTTTCTAACATCTTTGTTTGAAATTAATTTTATAATAGGAATTATTAAATTTAGAAGATTTATCCTAATATCAACAACTCCTTTAAAATCAATAATAGGTTCGCCAAAATGAGGTGATGCAGTCATAGATGTGTTTTTAAAAGTTGAATTTGGTAATACAAATAAAGCCCATAGATAACCAACATATTTAGCTGTAGATGCATAGCTAGTAAGACCTAAATCAATATGTGTTTCTAATTTTCTAACATTCATACTTTTAAAAACAGTTTTTATAAAATCAAAAAAAACACTAATACAAGGTTTAATCAAATCAAAAGTTATATTTCTCTTTTTATGAGGTTTATCATCCTTATCCTTTTTATCGGCCTTTTTTTCATTAGATGGATATTGAATACTATAAATTTTAATAGTTCTTAAAATAAAAATTTTAAAACTAAAATTAAGTTTAGAAGACTGTTTAGAGAAATTACCCACTAAATCAATTCCTAAATATAATGTAATAATTATTAACAATATGATTATTAGGATAATTTCAATAATCAAAGAAAATCACACTTTAAAAAAAAATATTAAGAAGATTTATCAACATCTACATTTTTAGTTGCAGGTTCGATAAATTCTGCTTCGTCGTATTCTTCTTCTTTTCTACGTTTAATAATAAATTCATTTACTAAATCAGTAACCATTAAACCTATATCATTAAGAGCTTTATTAACTTCACTACCACCAGTAAGATTTAAAACGCGAATTCCTTCAGCAGATTCATTTTTTGGAATAACAACCATAGATACAGGTTCTGCTCCAGCTCCAGCTCCAACAATATTAGAGTTTTCTTTAACTAAAACATTTTGGCCAGTACCAAAACCAAATCCAACCCTCATTACAGGAATAATTAATTTATCATCAGTTTCAATAGGTTCGCCTATAAAATTTTCAATAGCAAGTAATTTCTGAAGTTCTTCAACAATAATTGGAACATTATTTTTTACCATTATTATACCTCCATATAAAATTATTAAATTAATTATTATATTTATCTTTTATATTATATTAAAATATTATTTATTACT
>JABUVA010000054.1:4399-6819 GCA_021442885.1 Methanobrevibacter sp.
ATTCTTCATAATAACAATTATAATCTTATTTAATAGCTATTTAAAAATTAAAATCTAAAATGTTTAAAATACTCTTTTTATATGATAATATTAAAGAATTTTAAAAAGAAAAAAAGAAATTGAATCAATTCTAATCAGAATATGATTCAGTAATAGATGCTACACCTAAACCAGGTTCGTCAATTACACCTAATTCTTTTAAGGTCATTCCAATAGCTCCAAAGGTTTGGAGTAATTCTCTATATGAGATATTTCCCATATGTCCAATTCTGAAAATATTACCTTTTAAGTGATCTTGACCACCTGCTAGTTCAACACCATATTTGTCACGTGTAGTTCCTCTAAATTCTGCATCTGTAATTCCTTCAGGCATTTTAACGGAAGTTACAGTAGCTGAAGATACTTTTTCATCAGCAAATAAGTCTAATCCTAATGCTTTAACTGCATCTACAGTAGCTTTTGCAGCTTTATGATGGCGTGCGATTCTATTTTCTAATCCTTCTTCTTTAACCATTTTTAAAGCTTCATTCATTGCATAGGTTAGTGAAACTGATGGTGTGTATGGGGATTCTGGTGGGTTTTTATCTCCACTTTTTCTGTATGCTTTCATATCAAGATAGAATGTGTTTGGATTTACATTTTCTGCTTTATCCCATGCATCATCACTTAAGGTTATTGCAGCCATTCCAGGTGGTGCTGCTAAACATTTTTGAGAACCTGTAACACATATATCAATACCAAACTCATCTACTCTAGCATCATCTCCACCAAGTGAGGATACTGTATCTACAATGTATAATGCGTCGTAATCTTTCATTACTTTTCCAATTTCTTTAATTGGTGCTGCTACTCCTGTAGATGTTTCATTGTGAACTACAGTGATTGCTTTTATGTCTTCATCTGCATCTAATGCTTCTTTTACTGCTTCTGGTGTAACAGCAGTTCCCCATTCAACAGCTAGTTCTTTTGTGTTAATTCCATGAGCTTGAGCTATTTTCATAAAACGCTCACCGAATTTTCCACCTACAATATTTAAGACTTTTTCTCCAGGGTTTAAAACATTAGAAACTGCTGCTTCCATTGCAGAGGTTCCAGATCCTGTAAGTAAATATGCTTGATTTTTTGTTTGAAAAACATCAGCCATTAGTTCGCTTGTTTCAGTTAATATTTCTCCATATTTAGCACTTCTATGGTTAACAACAGCTTTTGACATAGCATTAAGAACTCTAGGATGTACTGTTGTTGGTCCTGGAAGCATTAATAAAACTTCATCCATAAGTATGATTCCTCCAATTATATAAGAATAATAAATAGCTTTTAGCTATTATAAATTTTTAATTTTTATAGTTTTTAAACATATCCTTTTTTTTATAAAGTTTAAATAAAAATTCATTATAACATTTCTAATTGTTTAATTATTAATGTTATTTTATATAAAAAGTTGAATATTATTCTAAATTTTTATAAGTTATATTTCTAATTTTTTTATCTATTATGATTTTGTATATAAAGATATGTTATGGTTCTTGGTTATCATTTAATTAAATTGATTTTAGAAAAATTAAAAAAATAGTTTTGTTTTTAATATTAAAAATTAATTATTATAATGTTTTGTTCATATAATTTACTAATTTTTTATTAAATAATGAACGATTATAATGTTTTAAATATTAAAATTAACATAATATAATAATAATGTACGGTTTAACAGTTAAAAGAGTCTTCAACTATATATTTGGGTTATTTCTAATTTCTTTAGGAGTGGGATTTTCAATTAAATCAAATTTAGGTTCAACTCCTGTAAGTACAATTCCCTATACAATTAATGTAATTTGGGGAATTGACATAGGAATAGCTACTATTATATTCCATATAATCTTAGTTATTATTGAGTTAATTTTACTTAGATCTGACTTTAAACCAAAGCACTTTCTACAAGTATTTGTAGGAGTTTTATTTGGTTGGTTTACATCATTATCAGTTTATTTAACATCATTAATTCCACTTCCACTAAATATCTTAACAGGTATTCTATTAATAATTATAAGTACTTTTTTAGTGGCTTTAGGATTATTTTTCTATGTTCCAGCAAATATAATTCCATTATCTGTAGAAGGAGTAACTCAAGCAATAGCTATTGTATCAAATAGACCATTTCCAAAAATTAAAGTCTATGCTGATGTAACTTATGTTGTAATCTCAGCAGTGCTCTGTTATATATTTTTAGGAACATTATGGGCTAGTGTTGGAATCTGTACAATAATATCAGCTATTTTTGTCGGTACAACCTTAAAATACATACAAAAAGCCCATAGGCGTATAACTGGCCAACCAGTAGATTTAAAAAAGATGTAGTTTTATTTAAAGATCTAAAATTACTCGAGTTTTATTAATTCCATCTTCAACATACACACCCATCA
>JABUVA010000054.1:6857-9858 GCA_021442885.1 Methanobrevibacter sp.
TGTATTTCCCAGTTAATATTTTCACCACTTACAGTAGCATCTAATCGATATTCTTCCCCTTCTTTTGATATTTTAACATTAAAATCTGATAGGATTACAAACTCTACTTCATGTAAAAATAATAGTTCTTCTAGATAATCATATAGTAGTGAAACTTTATCCTCTGATGTTATTGTAAATTTAAATTCTTTTGTTTTTTTAATATTAGATGTATCTGTGATTACATTAAACATAGCTAGTCCAGAATTTTCAAAACTTTCTTCAATTGTTTTTCCATAGCCATAAAATCCAACATCTGCTGTTACATCAAAAAATTCAAATTTTGTTTTCATTATTTTCACCAAAATATTACTTTTCAAATGGGGTCTTTCTCTTTCTTTATATTATATTTTTTATCAATATTAAAATAACGAGGGGATACAAATGATAAGATATTACAATACAACTCAAAAAGCAGATTTAAGAAGAAAAAATTCAATAACAGATAACATAAAATTTTGTGGAATAGACATTAAAGCTTGCATGGTAATATTTGCAGTTGCAATAATATTACTTTTATCAATTATTTCTGTTGTAATGGCTCCAAATCCGTATTTGATTTAATTCTACCAAACCCTGGAGTCAGTTAACTGCAAATACCATGCAATGTTAACACAACAGAAAAAATATTTAAATTAGAGGAAAAAGATTCTCACACACTCTTAAATAGTATTATATCCCAAAATTCTCAAAGTTCTTTTTCCTTATAATTTAATACAACTTTTATAATCATTAGGGTTAAATCTAAGAATTATTTCACGGGAATTACCTCTAACTCCTTTTCCAGTAAATTTAGTATCAATTAACCTTAAAAATTCTAATTTTTCCAAAGTCCTATTAAATGAAGCATAACTACCGCCTTCCTGTTTTTTAAACATCTCTCCTAACTTACCAGCAGTTAACACATCCTCACTATTAATAATAATACTTAACAATGCCTTTTCACTATCTGAAAGTGATTTTAAAGTCTCAGCAATATTAATAGAAACAAGAGACTCAATAGCTTTATCTACATGTTCTTCTTTAATCTCTTTAGAAGCATCTGCCTCAGCAATATTACCTGCAGATTTTAAAAGATTAATACCAATTCTTAAATCCCCACTTTCAAAAGTATACTGAGCAATTTTCTCAACAAGCTCATCTGAAATTACATTAGAAAAAAAACCAGCATTAACACGATCACTAAGAATAGCTTGAATCTCACTAAAAGTATAAGGCTGAAATGTAATTTCCTGAGGAATAAAAACAGAATTTACATTTTTATCAAAAGCAAATTTCAACTCCAAATCAGATAAAATTGCAAAAATACCAACTTTAACACCTGGAAACTCTTCATATGCTCTTAACAAATCATAAAATACTTTATTAGCATTATTACTTTGGAATAAATAATTAACATCATCTAAAGCAACAATTAACGCTTTATCTTCTTTTTGTAGATACTGCATGATTTGACCATAAATTCTAGCAAAAGGAACACCAGTCTCTGGAGGAATATGTCCAAAAAGTCTCTTATAAATTTGTGAGAAGATTCCAAAACGAGTAGTGTGTAACTGACAGTTAATATAAACACAAATAACCTTTTCAGTGTTTTTCTCAACTAACTCAAAAACCTTCCTAATAGCAGTAGTTTTTCCAGTAGCACAAGACCCAAGAACAACAGAATTAGAAGGTTTACCTCCAGCAATAGCTGGTCTAATACTCATAGCCATAGCTTCCATCTGATTATCCCTATAATTATAGTTTGGAGGAATATAATCTGGATCAAAGGCATTTATATTAGAAAATAAACTTTCATCATGCATCAAAATATCTTCAATTCCCATAGTTAATAATATATCTTAACTACTATAAAAACAATCATGTTTTTTTAAAAACAATTAAACGAACAAATAATAATATTTCCTAAAAATAAGAAAAAATAGCTAATAAAAAAATTATAAGAATGTTAAACAAACATCCTCATTATCTTCAATCCAACTAAGTAATTTCTCACCATATTGAAGTTTTTTCTTTTTAATATCATCTGCTGGTTCTAATAAATTCTTATTATTTGGTCTAGAATATTTAGTTACAACATCACCAAAGTCCATTCCAGCTAAAAGGATATCCTTAGCACCTAAAGCAACAGCTAGAAAAACAGCCCTATCACCATCAGTAAAACCACCAAAATTATACAGATTACCAAAAGGTTTTGATTGAGTTGTTCCTAAAACATTAGTAAAATATTCAGTGTATTTTAAAAGGCTTTCCTCATTATCACCATGAGCATGAACAACAACAGCAGCATCTCTAGTATTAGCTATTAAAATATCATCAATATTACCATCTAAATCTGTAACAACAATATCAGGAACTATTTTTTCTTCAATTAAAGCAGTAGTAGCACCATCTGCAGATATTAAAACATAATCATTTAAATCATAATCTCTTTTAAGTTTAATAACAGAATTCTTTAAAGAAGGACCAGCACCAAAAACAATAACTTTATCAGCGTCCCTACAATTAGTTATTTTATCCTGAAGATCCTCAAAAGTTAAACTACCTTGTAAATTCAATAAAATATTTAATGTTGAAGCTGATGATTCATCACCATCTCTAGAAAATCCGAAATCATCTAAAATTTCCATATACGATTTTTCCCAAATCTCGAAATCCATAATAACACACTCATTTAATATAATTTAAAATTTAATAATTAATATAATTTTACTAAAAATAATAATTAATAATATTCAAGCTTGAAGTTTAAACTTTATCTATTTCTTTTAAAACTTCAATTAAAATAATAAGTAGATTGTTTTGATTAATAGATGTGTAATAATTATTTTGATATTAAATTTAAAGATTATAAAAAAAGAAAAATATAGGAATAAAATTATTATTCCTATGCATTTACAACAATATTATTTGAAATAGTTGCACCGTTATCATCACGAATAGCAGTGATAATGTATTCTCC
>JABUVA010000055.1 GCA_021442885.1 Methanobrevibacter sp.
TAGTTGGTAACATAGTAGATTTTAATGCAGCCATAACAGCTAATTCAGCAGCATCAAAGAGATTTCCACAATTATCAATAACATGTAAATCTATAAACAACATTATAACATGTTTAACTTCTTGAATACAAAGTTTTTCTAAATCTACAAGTTCACTTTCACGTATTCCCCTATCAACAACACGAGCAAGTTCTATTGAATCTTCACTTGGAGGACCTGGTTCAAAAGTAGGGTCAGCCATAGGTAACATTTCACAGTTAGTCATTAAAACTCCTAAATTAGGAGTATCTGGGAATGGAACTCCCACTTGAGGTTTGACTCCAACAATTACCTGAGTTCCACCAATTTTAACTCTAGCAGAACCTTCAGCTTTAGAAATAACATTAGTTTCAATAGAAATATCCCTATATTCATCAAGTGCCCTTCCATCTTCACGTTTATCATTATTTACAAGTTTTATAATACTTTCTTTAGTGATTTCTGGTGTGATTTTAGTCATAAAAATAACCTCATTCTGTAGAATATTTTTTCATTAAAGCTTCTTTTTGAATTTTACTTAATTCTTGACAACCTTCCATAGCTAAATTTAAAGCTTTATCAAATTCTTCTTCAGTTAAATTACCATCACTTTGAAGTAAAGTAATTTCACCAGTTCTAGGCATAATAGCTATAGGAACATCAGCCTGACCTTCTTTATCTTCCTTATCAGATAAATCAAGAACAATTTCATCATTTACCTTACCAGCAGCACATCCAACAACAATATCTTTCATTGGTACTCCTGCATCTACCAAAGCAACAGCTGCTGCAGTAATTCCTGCACAACGAGTTCCACCTTCAGCCTCAATAATTTCAATGTATATATCCACCATTGAACGTGGATAATTTTCTAACATTAAAGCAGGTCTTAATGCATCTGCAGTAATTTTTGAAATCTCAGATGATCTCCTATCTGGACCTGGTCTTTTTCTATCATCAACTGAAAATGGTGCCATATTATATCTACATCTAATTACACCAGTATTTGGCTCTAATAATCTTCTAATATAGGACTCTCTAGGTCCATAAACAGCCACTAATACTTTATTTCCACCAACTTCAAGATAAGCTGAGCCATCCGCACGTTCAAGAACACCAGCTTCAATTTTTATAGGACGTAACTCATTATATTTTCTTCCATCCTCTCTAATTATTTCTGACATTTCTAATATCCCCATTAATAATCTTTATTATTTAAAATCAATGAACTTTTAGATTTACTTGCAATTGAGATAGCTCTAGAAGCATTTTTCTTTTTAAGTTTTTCTAGTCTATCATAAAAGTCTAATTTTTTATAAGTTTTTTTAGTTTCTTTTTCAACTTCTTTGGAAAATTCATTGACTTTTGGCACTACATTTTTACTAATTGATTCTCCTTTTTCTTTTACATCATCTTGGAATTCTTCAAATTTAGATTTTACAAAAATTGAATCATCTTTAACATTACAAGTGGAATTTTTATCCTCTTCATCTTGAACTCCATCATCGTCTTGAGCTTCTTCATCTTGAGCTTCTTCATCTTCTAATTCTTTTCTAAAGTCCTGAAGTTTTGGTTTTTCTAAACCATTTTCATCAAAGTCATTAGGATCTCTTTCTATTTCTTCTTCAGGAAGTTCACCATCAATAGCTAAACATAGTTTATTTTTAATCTTGTTAGTAAGACCAGAAGTATGTGCTTCTTTCTCAATTAAATGGATAATTTCTTTGGTAAGTTGTTCCATATCTTCGTCTCCTTTAACCCATACGAGACCATTTTGACCAACAATAATTTTACAATTAGTTTTATCTTTAATCATGTTAATCATAGAACCTTTTTTACCAATAAGTCTAGGAACTTTAGTTGGGGCAATATCTACAATTATTCCACCTCTAAATTTGCCCATTCCTCTACCTTTTAATCCAAGTTTTGCTTTTTTGACTTCATCAACGTCAATAACTCTTAAAAATAGAACATCCCCTACATTAAATACTTTATTAAGTTCTTTCTTTTCTCTTCCAAACACTTCAAATGCTGGAAGAATACCAGAATAAGGTGAATTAATATCAACGTCCCACATTGAAAATTTAACATCTTTAATTTTTCCAATGACTACATCACCTTTTTTAGGAGTGTATTTACTTTTTAGAGGAATAACTCTAATTTTTTTGTTTCTTAAAGAAACAAGGCCCATTAATGAAGAACATACTTTGCCGTTCTCTTTAAATGTACCTCTTCCTGAGTAATAGTCATCATCAGCTAATACTTCACCAGGAATAACCAAATCTTTATTTTCAACATATATCATTATAAAACCTCAAAGGTTATTTAATGGCTTTTGTTTCTGCTTCACCAGAAGAAATTTCAGCCATTTTGGAAGTAAATCTATCTTGAAGACCTCCTGGAATTTCAACAATCGCTATCCAAGACCCATCTTGTTGCCATTCTTCATTTATAATGTCACCAAATGGATTGATTGCATTAAATGCGTTTCCTGCAGCAGAACCTGGAAGGCGAACAGCTATTTTAACTTTTTCAAATCTTATTGGAATTAAAGGTCTGATTGATTTTAAAGCTGTTTGAACCTGTTGGTTTACTGATATAAATGGATCTATTTTAACTTTTGCTTCATCCATAGCATTTTCAATTCTTTGTGCAGGATGTGGAAGTCCAGTTTGAGGATTAATAGACTCTCTTGCAATTTTATTAATTACTAATTTTCTTTTATCCTCCTGCATTTGTCTTTTTTGATCAGCAGTTAACTGTACATTTCCTTTTTCAAGGATAACTTTAGAAACTTCAATAGGGTCAGTAGTTTCAAAGATTTTATTCATTGCCTCTTCAGAAGCTTTATCTCCTTTTTTGGAATCTTTGAAAATCTCTTCAACTGCTAAAAGATCTTCAATGGCAACATCTTTACCATCAGGATTTCTAAATTCCGCAGCTAAATCAGGGTCTACTAAAATTTCAAAATGTTCTCCGTGAGAATCTAATTTTGCTATTATTGCATCATCTACATTTACCATTGAAAAATCCCCTAACAATCAAATAATAAAATTACTCTTCCTTATTTCTATTCATTCTCAACTTCTTCACTTTTTTTATCATTTTTAGCAACAATATTATCAATGTATTTTTGAACTTCTTCTTCTGTAAGTTTAGAATAAGCTGGGTTTTCTTTAGTAATTACAGCTATTTCAACATTGTTAGAAGAAGTTTCATGATCTGTTGCTTCATTAATTGCAGTTAAAGCTAATTCAATTGAATCATCAATAGTCATGCCTTCTTTATAATTATTTTCAAAGACATCCATTACCTGCATTCTACCTGCTCCAATAGCAGTTGCTTTATATTCAATTAAAGCTCCACTTGGATCAGTTTCAAATAATCTACATTTATCGTTGTAAACTCCACCTACAATTAATGATGAACCAAATGGTCTTACACCACCATTTTGAGTGTATAATTGTAACATATCACATAGTTTTTTAGATAATGTTTCTACACTAATTGGTTCTGAATATGTTATTTTGTTGATTTGAGCTTCAACTCTTGCCCTTTCAACTAGGGCTCTTGCATCTGCAACAAGTCCTGATGTAGCTGATCCTACATGTTCATCTATTTTAAATAGTTTTTCAATAGATTTTGATTCTACTAAAGGAGATGTAGTTCTTTTATCTACAGCTAATATTATACCTTCAGGACACTTAATTCCTACAGATGTAGTTCCTCTTTTTACAGCTTCTCTTGCATATTCTACTTGGAAAAGTCTTCCATCTGGGCTAAATACAGTAATAGCCCTATCATATCCAGCATTTTGTAAAGGTTGCATTATTTATACCTCTTTTTATATATTTTTAAATTATTAATTTCAAAGTCTACTACTTAAATACAAAGTAAAAATTAAAACCAAATCTCCATGAAATGGCCTAATTTATTTTAAATCACTATTTAAAACAAAAAAATATAGTTCTTTAAAATTTTTTCCATTTTGTTTCCATAAATTCACTAGTATATATATGGTTTTATATTTATAAACTTTTCTATTTTAAAATTACAAAAAGTAACTTTTTTTATAAATCCTATTAAATGATAATTAAAATAATATTAAATTATTATAATAGAA
>JABUVA010000056.1 GCA_021442885.1 Methanobrevibacter sp.
CTATAATTCTTGATTGAATTTAGATATATAAACAAATTGGGAATTAACTAGAAGATATTTAGGCAAATAATGATTTTTAAATTATATTAATTTTTTAAAGAGTCTATAAAGACTATATTTAATAGCTATCTGTTTTTTTTGAAAAATAATGCATTTTAAAAATATTCCAAATGTGTAAAGTGAAACTGTCCAAAAGTATAAAATAAATATGTCCAAATGTGTAAAGTGAAACTGCCCAAAAGTATAAAATAGGTGAAATATTAATAGTATATTAAAGTATGATGGTGGGAAAATGAAGTATTATGAACGTATGTTTGATGATTTATTAGATGAATATCTTGAAATGGTTAGCGCTATCTTAATTATGGGTCCTAAATGGTGTGGAAAAACCACAACAGCAGAAAGGCATGCTAAAAGTGTAATTAAATTGCAAGATCCTAAAAATTTAGAATCATATAAACAATTAGCTCAAATAGAACCATTTGAAATTTTAAATGGTGAAAAACCAAGATTAATTGATGAATGGCAAATAGAACCTAGAATATGGGATGCAGTAAGAGTAAGTGTAGATAACATAAACAAAGAAGGACTATACATTCTTACTGGCTCCACAACAGTAGATGAAAGTAAAATAATGCATTCTGGAACAGGTAGAATTACAAGATTAATAATGAGGCCTATGAGTTTATATGAAAGTAATGAATCCAATGGAAAAATAAGAATAATAGATTTATTCAATAATCCTGATTTAGACATTAATGGAATTAAATCAGATTTAACAGTAAAAGAATTAATATTTGCAGCATGTAGGGGAGGGTGGCCATCAACATTAAATAGAAAAAATAGAAAAGCACAACTTTTCGAAGCATACAATTACATAGAATCAATTTGCAGATCAGATATGACTTCTATTGATGGTGTTAAAAGAGACCCTAACAGAGTTAAAGCGATTTTAAGATCTTATGCAAGAAATATATCAACAATTGTTAACAATAGAACTATTTTAAAAGATATAAAAGATAATTATGTGGATATGTCTGCTCCAACCTTACATTCATATGTTACTGCTTTAGAAAGATTATTTGTTATTTTTAATATTAATGCATGGAATCCTAATATTAGATCTAAAACTTCAATAAAATCTACTACTAAAAAAGAATTCATAGATCCATCTATTGCAGTAGCAGCATTAGGATTAGAACCTGAAGCACTACTTTATGATTTAAAAACATTTGGTTTTATATTTGAAAACTTATGTATTAGAGATTTAAGTGTTTATATAACACCTTTCGGTGGTGAAATATCATACTATAGGGATAGACATGGACTTGAAGCAGATTGTGTTATACATTTAAAAGATGGAAGATATGGTTTAATTGAATTTAAACTAGGTGGTGATGAAATTGATAAAGGTGCTGAAAATCTTTTATCATTAAAAAAATTAATTAAAAAGAGTATTAAAGAGAAAAAGTTATCTTTAAGAGAACCTAGTTTTTTAGCTGTAATAACAGGGGGAGAACTAGCATATACACGTGAAGATGGAGTAAAAGTAATACCTATAGGTGTATTAAAATAAAATCCTTCATAATTACTTATACATATTATTCACTATTCACTACTTCGTATTTTTCAAAAGGAACATATTTCAGTTCTTTTAATTCTAGGTTTAAACTTTCTAATCCTTCATTTAATTCTTTTATATTTTTATTAGATGGCTTTTTCCCAGTAAGTGATAAGTATTGTTTTTCATCTATTTTACAGTATTCACATTCAAAATTACAGCATCTTTCTTGTTCTTCACACCCATATCCTTCAGCTTCAGGGTTTGTTCCAATTACAATATCGGTTATTATTCCAGATACTCTTTCATCTGATGCAAACATAGCTATTTTTTGACTGTATCCACATATTCCAATTGCTTTTTGTCCTCTAAAGTTACAAATCCATTTTATTGGGTATTCTTTCATTCCTTCTATTTTTAAACTTTTCATTTTAATCACTTAATTGTTTTTTCTTTCTTTAATTAGTTTTAATAAGTCTTTTGATTTTTCAAATTCTTCTAATTCCCAGGATTTAACTACTGGTATTTCTCCAATTAGTTCACTAATTTTTTCATTATCTACAATAAACACTGATTCAGATGATGTTATTAGTGATAAGTCTTTTAATGGAACAGCCATCTTTTTTAGGGTTTCTGGAGTTCTGTTTTTTTCTATATTAGCTATTAGTGGTTTTGATTCTTTATTTTTAATTTTTGCAGCTGCATCAAATGGGCTTTTGTTTGTTGATATTACTCCATATCCTAATTTGGATAATATTTTTGTGTTTTCATCATCACTGTATTTTAGCTCTTCTCCATTTTTACCTGGTTTTAGAATATTAATGTCTTCTGTTATTTTATCTCCTATTATTTCTTCAAGTAGTATTGCAGTTTCTGTATTTACTTTTACCATGTCATTTTCATATTTATACATTGTTGCTCTAGACACATGGGCTTTATCTGCTAATTCTTTTAATGATAGTGAATTTCTGTCCCTATATTCTTTTAATACATTTCCATTTATTTTTACAAAGTACCCGCCTCTATCAGCTATTATTTCTGGGTATTCTTCATAGGATATCATATGTTTAAATGTGTTTAGGGTGATTGTTGGAATATCATATCTTTCATAGATTACTCCATCTTCTAATTTTCCTTTTCTAGATTTCTCACCAATTATTATAGGTGATGCAAGGAAGATATTAGCTAGTTGTTTCATTTCTGAAGAATTAGTTTTGTTTACACCATCAATATTGTTGAATGTTTTTACAAGGAGCATTAGAAGATTTTTACGTGCTACTATATCAAATGAACCATGATCATAAATATCTGAGGTTTCAAACCCTTCTGCTTTTAGGAAGTTGTTTATCTCTGTGTTCATTTTGTCTCGATGTTGCATTTGTAAAAACCTCCAAGAGTATAATAGTATTAATTAATATTATTATTTTTATAATTTATATAACAAGACGATTTTTCTATTAAATTCTTTAATAGTTATGTTTATTATATAATTATTATAAATATTACTTTCAGTTATAAGTATTTTATTAATAAACAGATTTTATTATTTGTAAGGTGATTTTAATTAGTTTTTTATATGTTGGAATTGATGATACTGATTCTCCTGAGGGGATGTGCACTACTTTTTTAGCTAGTCAAATTATTAACCAATTAAAAGAAAATAATATTAATATTATAGGATATCCTAGGTTAATAAGATTAAATCCATTTGCTAGATTTAAAACAAGAGGTAATGGTGGCGTTTCATTTAAAATTCCATTAGATGAAGATATTAAACTAGCTAAAGATATTATTCTTCAAAATGTCTCTAAACTTTCAATGTTTGATTGTGATAATACAAATCCAGGGGTTGTTTTCTATGAAGGTGAGATAACTGAAGAAATGGTGGAATATGCATTTAAAGCTATTTATGATATTATTACTATTAAGGAAGCTGAGGATTTTGCCTGTAAAATCAATGCTGAGATTCATAAGTTTAAAAAAGGTCGTGGAATCATAGGTTCTATTGCAGCTATTTCACTACCTCTTAAGGATTTTACTTATGAACTATTGGCTTATAGGGATAGTTGTAATTATGGGACTAAACGGAAAATAAACATTGAATCTGTTTATAAAATGAATCAGGAGACTTTTCCAGATACTTTTGAGAATATTGATTATGAGGAGAAGTATATAGCTATTGAACCTAAAACACCTTGTCCTGTTTTATATGGTATTCGTTCAAATACTGTTGAAGCTCTTAAAAAAGCTTATAATATTGTTAAAGTAGATGAGCCTATTGTTGATTGTCAGATTTTTAAAACAAATCAACATACTGATATCCATATTCAAAAAGCAGATTCAATCAAAGATTTAGAGAAATTTGGTTGTTATGAAGTTATAGCTACTGTTGAAACACTTCCTAAAATTATTACTGGTGGACATATGTTTTTCTATGTTGGTGATGGTGA
>JABUVA010000057.1 GCA_021442885.1 Methanobrevibacter sp.
TAAATCCAGATATTGATAGTGGTAAGCAAGTAATTGATATTAAAATTAATGATAAAAAAGTTGGTAAATTAGTTGTTGAAATTGAAAAAGGTGGAATGAAAAGCTCTGATGATGACTGGTTTTAATATAACTGAGGTAATAATATGAATTTAGATGAAAAAATTAAAAATGCCTTTCCCGAAGAATCTGTTTATAAAAGTCCTGAAAAATATAGTATTTTTACAGGATGGAATCTTCCTTCATTTGTTAAAGATTGGTTAATAAAAAGATATACTGATGAAAGAGGACAATTGGATGAATATGGTATAAAAAAATTTATGGCTGATAATTTACCTACAGAACAAAGAAAAAAACATATAAAAGGATTGTTAATTACTGAAAATAAAGAAGTTAAATTATTAGCAAGAATAATAACCACCCCCGATATACAAAAAGGTATTTTAAAATTCTCAATTCCTGATGCTGGATTAAAAATGAAAGATTGTCGTATACCAGATTATATAGCTCGAAAACATCACGAATTAAGAGGGGGGGAAGTTTGGGGAATTGTTACATTAGATTATTTAATTCCTGATGGAAATGAAAAAGGAGTTATTGAATTAACAGATTTTAAGACATTTAAACCTTATGAAGTTAATTTTGATTATTTTTCATTGAAAAGAGAGGAATTTACTCTTGAAGAGTGGGTTGATTTATTAATTCGATCAATGGAATATAATCCAGATGGTTTTGATTCATTTACACAAAAATTAAGATTTATTAGTAGATTACTCGTATTTGTAGAGCCTAATCTTAACCTAATGGAACTAGCACCAAAAGGGACTGGTAAATCCTATGTATTTTCAAATCTCAGTAAATATGGATGGATGATTAGTGGAGGAACCGTCACAAGAGCAAAATTATTCTATGATATTTCAAAAGAAAGTCCAGGATTAATAGAACAATACGACTTTTTAGCATTAGATGAAATTGAAACAATAAAATTCCGTGACGAAAACGAATTAATAGGAGCTATGAAGAATTATTTAGAAAATGGTAAATTTACAGTAGCTAAATATAGTGGAAGTTCGAATTGTGGATTGATTGTTTTAGGAAATCTCCCATTAGATGAAAACAAAAAACCTCTTAATAAACAATATTTTGCAGGATTACATAAATTTTTCAAAGATCCAGCATTGCTTGATAGATTCCATGGTTTTATTGAGGGATGGTACTTGCCTAGAATGAAGGAAGAAATGAAAATAACAGGCTATGGTTTAAATGTAGAATATTTCTCTGAAATATTAAAATCTATGAGGAAAATCCCTGATTTTAGAGAAACTACAAATAACATGTTAAATATTCCTCCAAATTCAGATACAAGAGATGCTGAAGCAATTAGAAGAATTTCAACAGCCTATCTAAAATTATTATTCCCTAATGCTCGTACTGTTGATGATATTACTCCAGAAGATTTTAAAAGATTTTGTTTAGAACCGGCAATAGAAATGAGAGGAATTATAAAACATCAAATAAGTTTAATTGATCAAGAATTTACACCAGAATTACCTAATATTACAGTAAAACTAGATTAAAATATAATAGCTATTTAATCAGCATCAACAAAGAATAATAAACTAGCTATTAAACAGATTATTCCATAAATAGTTTTAATTAAAAAGCAGAATTTCAATTCTAGAATTATCTGTTCACGTGTTTTATCTAAAGCATTGTAAAGATGATCAGGTGGTATTATAGCATGGCTTGAGTATAATATCCCTATTATTGAAAATATAATTATTAATATTGACCAGACTACAAATATACAACCTAATATCCAGTTATTTTTTATTTTTTTACTTGGTATACATAGGAAAATAGCTGGAATCATTATTAAAATAAAGTCGAAAAAATCAAAGTTATTACAACATATAAAATAAAATATAATGCCAATAGCTATTATTACAATGCCTATGTAGGTTTTATTGTTATATGTTATTTTTGATTTGATGTTTTCGAGCATTTTTCCAACTATTTTAAAATATGAATTTTAAGCCATTGGTAGTTTAAATCCGCCAAAGAAGTAAACTAAAGCTATTACAATAATTACTATTATAATAAAAATTGTATAATATTTAATATTCATTTTATAACCCCTCCATTAGTTTATTTTATTTGATGCCTCTTTTAGAGCTTCAATAATTAAATCTAAGTCTTGTTTAGTTAGTGATGGGTGTACTGGTAAGGATATTACAGTGTTTGCTGCTAATTCTGCTTTTGGAGATGAACCTGTAAATTTAAGTTCTTCATATATTGGTTGATTGTATAGTGGAATTGGGTAGTGTATACCTGTTCCTATTCCATTTTCAGTTAAAATATCAATCCATTCGTCCCTATCTCCTTTAGTAACCCTAATAGTATATTGATGATAAACATGTTTTCTATTTTCAGGTGATGCTGGTGTGACAACACCATCTACATCTTTTAAACCTTCATTTAAATATTCTGCATTAGCTATTCTTTGTTTATTAAATTCATCAATTTTTTCTAGTTGTGCTAGTCCTATAGCTGCTGCAATATCATTACTTCTAAAGTTAAATCCTATTTCATCATGTTGATATTTAATGTTAGAACCATGAGCTCTAAATACTTTTGCTTTTTCAGCTAGTTCCTTATTGTTAGTGGTAATCATTCCACCTTCACTTGTTGTCATGTTTTTAGTAGGATAGAAACTAAAACAAGCTATATCTCCTATACTTCCAACTTTTTCATCATTATACATTGCACCATGGGCTTGTGCTGCATCTTCTATAACAAGTAAATCATGTTTGTCAGCTATTTCTCTGATTTTATCCATATCTGCAGCTTGACCATATAATTGAACTGGTAAAATGGCCTTTGTTTTATCTGTAATTAAATCTTCAATTGTATTAGGGTCAATATTATATGTATCTAAGTCAATATCTGCAAAAACCGGAGTTGCACCAGTGTATACTATTGAATTTCCACTAGCTATAAATGTAAAAGGAGTTGTTATTACTTCATCACCTGGACCAATATCACAAGCAAGTAAAGCTACATGTAATGCTGCTGTACCTGAGTTAGTAGCTATTCCATATTTAGCATCTACCCATTGGGAGAATTTTTCTTCAAATTCCATTACTTTAGGGCCTTGTGCTATCATTCCAGATTTTAATACTTCAACAACATTTTCAATTTCCTCATCCTCAATTATAGGTTTTGCAATTGAAACTTTAATATTTGCCATTTTATCACCAATTTAATATTTATCTACTGTTTATATATTATAATCTTAATATTATATAAAATATTCAATATTTTGATAACTGTTAATTTTAGCTGTATTGTATAAAAAATCTTATTATCAATAAAATAAATATAATAGTTTAAATAGCTATTTTAAAGAATAATTAATAGGTGAATATAATGAAGGGAATAGAGGAAAATGAAGATTATAAAATTATAACAATAAAAGAAGGAACAACAAATATACAATTCCCAGAATATGAAAAAGTTTCATCCCAAGCTCCTGTTTTTTATAATCCAAAAATGGAATTAAATAGAGATATTTCAATTTTAGCCCTTCAAGTATTTCAAAAAAGAGAGTCTAGAGAACTAACTGTCTGTGATCTATTTGGAGGAAGTGGTATTCGTGGAGTTCGCTATAAAAATGAGATTGATGGTATTGGGGAAGTAGCTATTAATGATATAAGTGAAACTGCTAATGAATTTGAAAAAGTTAATGTAGAGCTTAATGGTTTAGATGATATTACAATATCACAAAATGATGCAAGTTTATTCTTAAGAAAAAATAGAGGAAGGTTTGATATAATTGATATTGATCCTTTTGGAACACCATCTCCTTTCTTAGATTCAGCAGGATATTGTGCACGTAAAAATTCATTACTTTGTGTAACTGCTACAGATACATCAGCACTATGTGGAACCTATAAAGAACCCTGTATTAGAAAATACAATGCAAAACCCTATAAAAGTGAATACTGTCATGAAAATGGAATAAGAATACTAGCAGGCTTTACTGCACTAACACTAGCTAAATATAAAAAATACATATCAATAAAACTATCCCACAGTACAGAACACTACATGAGACTCTATATTGAAGTATTAAAAGGATCAAAAGCAACAGATGAATCATTAGAAAATATTGGTTATATAAGTCATTGTAAAGAATGTTTATACCGTGAAACCAAAAAAGGTATTGGAACATCCTTAAATGACACATGTCCAGAATGTGGAGAGAAATTAATCCATGCAGGACCATTATGGTTAGGACAAATACAAGATAAATCATTTATATCAGAAATGATTGAAGAGTTAAATGAAAAAACATTAAACAGCAAAGAACAAATTTTAAAATTACTAAATAGCTGTTTAGCTGAAGCTGATGGAGAAATAACATTCTATGATGTTCACACACTATGTAGAGTATTGAAAATAAGTGCACCTAAATTTGATTTAATTATTGAAAAAATAAAAGAAAAAGGATATCCTGTAGTTAAAACCCATTACAGTCCATTAGGTATAAAAACAAACATGCCAATAACAGAAATAAAAGAATTAATTCAAAGTTTAACTAAATAAAAATGCTTTTTCAAGATTATTTCTGATTTAATGTATATTCATTATTTTTTCGATTTTTGATTATTAGAGCATTAAATAGAATTTTTAATGTATGATGCATAAGGATTGATTTAATCATCAATATCATCTATTAAATGACTATTCAATTTAAAACAATTTATTATTTATTTAATTTAAAAAATAAAGTTTTATTAAACTTTTTTAAAAATAATTGACTTTTACAATTATTGTAAGATTATGATTCCCCCAACTTTATTTTTATAAACTGAAGAATATCCAAAAATAGCATAATTCTTGGATTTTTATAATTACTTCATCATAGAGCTTGTTATAGGTTCTAGATTCATTTTAATATCATAGCATCACTATAAACCCATTATTAATGAATTTTATATATGTGGTAATTATTATATCATGAAATAATATGAATAAAGTACAATTTCAAGTGTAAAAAATAAAGGAAAGATTTATAAGGAATATACCTGCTATAAATAAATAGAGAGAATAAATTTGGAGGAAAAAAATATAGCCCAACTTCATTTTTCATATACTGGAAAGTGAAATCTTAACTGCTAAAAAAAACTCCAAATTTAAACTTAAAGTTCATATAAAAATCAAGTTAATATA